>JAUXCL010000112.1 GCA_030618905.1 Bacteroidales bacterium
GATATGTATCATCATTGCTGTGATATCTTCTATTTTGAAAAGATCAATTTCCGGATACCGGCCACGGATATCTGCTCCATCAATATTCCCATAAACAGCCCTTGTTGGCAAGAATTCAGCCAGTTTCCGGATGGTGTCCAGGTTTCCAATGTCACCAGCATGCCATATCTCGTGGCAATCTTTGAAAAACCTGAATATTCCAGGATGTAAAAAGCCATGTGTATCAGAAAGTAATCCTATCCTGGTCATTCAGATGAGAGTTTTAAGATTAGATACCCTGGTTTTGTCCGGAGGGAACGTATTGCAAATCCTGGGAATCTGCCAATCTAAATGTAATAGACATGGTAGTCATGGTCCTAACTGCACATCCTTTTTGGAGACCCGGCATCCAGTTGAATAATGAAATGACCCGGGAGGCCTCCTGCGTACAGCCCCCGCCCAGTGATTCTTCCGGAACAATATGTGAAATCTTACCATTGGTTTCGACAATAAAACGGAGTACTACAATGCCTGAGATGTCTTTATTAAAAGCTTCTTCAGGATATTTTAAGTTTTTCTGGATGAATTTGTTAACCGTTTGATCAGGATCATTAAATACCGGTTTTGGGACTTGGTTCACATCAGCTCTTTGATATACATGATTGCTGGAATCAACCGGCTGAAAGGGATATAATACCTCTTCATACCCTCTTTTCCTGCAGCTTTTATTATACTTTTTAATGTTGAATTTGACAGAATAATATACGTAGGTCGAAATTGGCCTGCCCAATTTGTAAGCCGGCAACCATATGCTTTTGCGGAGAATGCGTTCGGCCTCCCCATCGATACCCGGTGAAACGGATTCTTTAATTTTAATATTATTCATATCTCCGTCGCTGTCGATCAAAAAGGTTAACAACACAGTGCCTTCAATCTTTGCATTGAGTTCGGTTTCCGGATATATCATTTCCTGGCAAATAAATTTTTTCAATTGTTGCTCTCCGGCATAAGGCTCTGCTGTCCTGTAATCCTGAGCGGAGCCTGGTAAGCAAAGGAAACTCAATAATACAATGAAAATGCTTGAATATTTCATTATTTTTGTATTCAGCAAATTTGACAATGGATAACCAGGTAAAGTTAATGAAAAGCAACGGTTTTATCAAGTTAGAACTTGTCAATGGCATAACTGGATGTACATTTTACCAAATTGTCTTATGCAAATGGATGTAATTACTTACCTCATAATTGGTATCCTTGCCGGCGGGCTGTTTAGCTATCTCCTGATCAGGATTTTTAAGCTGAAGGCCGACAAAAAGGATCAGGAGCAATTCAGCAGCCTGGACAAGCAGGTCGGAATCCTGGAGGACCGGGTTAGTTTCCTGGGCAGTGAAAAAGAAGCCCTGCAAAATAAATTAGAGACAGCAGATCAAAAATCATTGTCCCTGAGCACGGAGCTAACGGAAACCCGTGTCGAAAACAAAAATCTTCAGGAAAGATTTGAAGAGTACAAAAAGGAAATCGAATCATTGCAAAAGAGATTCACCCTGGAATTTGAAAATGTAGCATCCAAAATCCTCAAACAGAACACAGAAGAGTTTGCACAGAAGAACCAAAGAAATATTGGAGACATCCTTAATCCCTTAAAAGAAAAAATTGAATTGTTTGAAAAGAAAGTATCAGATACTTACGAAAAAGGATTAAAAGACCAGACTGATTTAAAAGCTGAATTAAAGAAACTCTACGAGCTGAATACCAGAATCAGCGAGGAGGCGAATAACCTGACCCGGGCTTTGAAAACAGACACGAAAAAGCAAGGCAACTGGGGAGAGTTAATCCTGGAAAAGGTTCTGGAACGATCCGGACTTACGAAAGGGCAGGAATACATGACGCAATATTCAGATAAAAATGAGGAAGGAGACCTGATCAGGCCCGATGTGGTGATCAACCTGCCGGACAATAAGCATATCATCATTGATTCAAAAGTTTCATTACTGGCATACGAGCAGTTTGTCAATGAAGAAAAACAAGATGTAAGAGATAAATTACTTAAAGCACATATTGACTCGATCAAAGATCATGTGAAGAATTTAAATGATAAGAATTACCAGCAGGCGAGCAAATTGGATACCCCGGATTTTGTGTTGCTCTTTATGCCCCTGGAATCGGCTTTCAGCCTGGCTGTTCAGGATGATATAGGCCTGTTTAACTATGCCTGGGACAGGAAGATCGTGATCGTTAGTCCAACAACCCTGCTGGCAACATTGAAAACAGTAGAATCTATCTGGAAACATGAGAAACAAACCCAGAATGCCCTGGAGATAGCCCGGCAGGGAGGGAACCTTTATGATAAATTCGTTTCCTTTTTAGATGACCTGGAGAGAATAGGCAAGCAATTGAATACTACACAGAAATCCTACGATGAGGCTCATAAAAAACTTTCCTCAGGCAGTGGGAATTTAATTGGCCGGATTGAGAAATTAAAAGTACTGGGTGCGAAGGCCAGTAAAAGCATTCCTGGGCATCTGCTGACTAACCCGGAAAACAGTAATTCCGAAGAATGAAAAACAAGATCATTTTAATCCTGTTAGTCCTCCTTCTATTTTCTTGTGGCAGTAGCAAGAAGATCAGCCTGGTGAATATGGCCAATTTGTATAATAACAGGAATTTTACCAGTATCGAGGCGACAGCCTTTATCCGGCAGGCGGGTGAAACAGAAGTTTATGTGGCATTTAACCTGAATGACCTGGTTTATGAAAAGCCCGGGGGGCATTCAAAATATACAGCCAGGTATACCATCCATTATGATTTATTTGGGGCCTTTGAAGATAAAAAAGTGCAGGATAGTGCAACAATCTATTTCGCAGATTCTATGTACTATGGTTTTGATAAGGTTAAAGTCAATCAATTTGTGATTTCACATCCTTTGGATCAGGAGAATGTTATACAAATTACGCTTGAAGACCTTAACGGGATGTTGTTGCAGGAGTATTATCTGCAAATTGGATCCGGAATTGGTTATGGTAAAAACGATTTTGTCATCACGGAGCGGGATTCTACACCTATCCTTACATCCATACTGGATAACACGGCGATTTTTCGTGTCAGGATTAATGATCCCGACATCAGCCAACTGACAGTCAGGTATTACCAGCGTGATTTCCCAATAGCTGTACCTCCGTTCTGGAATGAACAGCCCCCTAACTACACCTATCAGGCGGATAGTTTTTTCGTGGTTACGCTGGATGAAGCCTGGTCTGATGAGCTGAATTTCCCTGCCACAGGGATATACCAGTTTCAGGTTGATACCAGCCTCAGGGCAGGAAAAAGTGTATTCAGGTTTTATGAAGGCTTTCCACAGATCTCATCACCGGAAAGGCTTCTCGAACCCTTGCGCTATATTACAACAGCTGAAGAGTATGATGAGCTCAAGGCACAGGAAGACCTTAAGGTTGCCGTAGACCGATTTTGGCTGGATAATTCAGGCAATCCGATGCGTGCGAAAAACATGATAAAAAAATTCTATTCCAGGGTTGTCGATGCCAATGAATTGTTTTCCTCCTACCTGGAAGGCTGGAAAACGGACAGGGGCTTGATCTACATCATCTTTGGACCGCCCAATATCGTATACCGGGCTAACTTCTACGAAGAATGGATCTATGGGGAGGCAGGCAACAGCAATTCCATTAAATTTCAATTTGCCCAGGTCGACAATCCCTTTACAGATAATGATTTTACCTTATACCGGATGCCATCGTACAAAGAAAGATGGTACAATGTAGTTGCCGGCTGGAGACGCTAGGAGAATGCAGAATGCAGAGTGCAGATTACTTCATGATGATGAGTCTCTTGCTGAGCTTGGAATTGCCGGTTTGTAATGTGTATATATAAATACCGGGTTCGAGTAATTTGCCTCCGGATATGGTTCCATCCCATTGTATTGAATGTGTGCCCGCTGCTTTCATCTCATTCATCAGTTCCACCAGTTTCCGGCCATCCATGCTATAGATGCTGAGTTCTACATGTGCATCATCCCTGACCTGAAAGTCAAATCTTGTTTGATTAATCATCGGATTTGGTGCGTTTTGATGAAGTGTGGCCAGTATCTCTGTTTCGGCATGATGAGATTGAATGCCAACCAGTGAATCAGCAGTGGCCAATCCTTTTATGCAAAAATTACCGGTGTTTTGATATCCTGAGGGATCGTCATAATCATAGAAGTCAAGCCAATCTTCCCCGACTTTATAAAAGCTTTCACCCTCGCTGGCAGCAGATTCAACAACAGTGCGGCTATCTGCCCCCAGCAATACAGGTACAATTGATGTCCTGTCATATGGATGCCCCCCCTCTGAAAGGGACAGGTAAATGAAGAAATCATTCCCCGCAATCAGGTTTACAGCATCCTCAAGGTCGATGGTGTGAAGACCTGAATAAATGATGTTTCCTGAGATGCTGCTTAGCTCATCGCTTAATATGCCTTCGCTGAAACTATCATAGATCTTTATTTCAAAGTCGACATTGTGGACTGCAGTGAAAAAGTTAACTGAGGTAAGGATTTCATTATCTTCTGCAATAAAGGCATTAAATGCCTCCTGGATGTCGGTCTTTGTGTCGCGCCATCCATGGTAATCATGAAAATAGCTGTTGGAAAATTGGAGGGCTTCCACATCCTGGAATGAAATAGCTCCCATCTCCGGATGTCGTGCACAATGCTTATCATAATAGGATATCCAAAAAAAGCCATTTAATCCCCAGCCGGCTCCCCAGCTGTTTTTGACAATCCATGCGCCAGGGTTTTCGGCCTGGGTTTCCTTGGCATCGTCCCATCCAATGATGGATACTGCATGATTGGGGTCATCAGAAGTTGATGCTGGCTGATAGTGGATATAATCATTATTGATATAGGAGCCGCTGTAACACATGCAGGTCCCCAATACACCATAGGTCATGATCATCTCTTTGATCAAGTCGATGCCCTCAAGGTCAGGCCCAATAACAAACCATTCAACCTCTCTCGGGTAAAAATAATGATAGCTTTCTTTCCATCGGTCAGGCGGGGTGGTAAAGGATTGTCCGTCGATGTTCCTTACAGCACCTTCCAGTCGAGACAGATATGCGGTGGTTACCCGGTAGTCACCGCCATTGTGCACTTCCAGGCCATTGCCGGTGGGTGGTTCCAGGTCATCATTATTATGCTGATTAAAGCCATTCCACCAATCAAGGTGATATTCGGCCAGGTCTGGTTCACCTGTTTCTCCGGCCGCAGTCCAGGCTCCGGTCATGAGCATATTGCCTTCCATGGCAGAAACTGCCCCAAACGTCCAGCAGGTTCCCCCTTGCTGGCTCTTCACAGATGAAACGTAGTTTTCACCATTGTAATCCCTGAGGTCGAAAGTCGATGGTTGAGCAAAAAGTCCAATACTGACAAGCATTGAAATGGTGATGAGTAAAATGTTTTTCATAATGAATTTGATTTTTGTGAAAGCCTGATTGCGAATATGTGTTAAGCAGACACGGATAATTACATATTGGTTGCACAAATTTACATCTATTTTGTCAATAATTGTTATATCATACGTTAATATTATTCAATCGTATATTCTCGTCACGCGTCACGCGTGACGCGTCACAAGAAGTGAATAAGAATAACAGTGTATACATTTGTTATTTACGATTATCTTTACGAAAAATCAAATCATTGAAACAAAGCAATCTAATTTTCGGGATCCGCCCGGTCATTGAAGCCGTTAAGGCCGGAAAAACTCTGGACAAAGTGCTTGTGCAGAAGGGTTTACAGGGAGATTTATTCAGAGAATTGAGGATGCTCCTTGTTAAGCATGATATACAGATTCAATATGTGCCTATTGAAAAGCTGAATCGAATTACCAGAAAGAATCATCAGGGCATTATTGCTATGCTATCGCTGATCCCTTATCAGGACATTGAAACGATCATGCCGGGAATCTTTGAGCAGGGTGAAGTACCTTTGATCCTTATGCTGGATCGTATCTCTGATGTCAGGAATTTCGGTGCGATTGCCCGTACGGCAGAGTGTGCCGGGGTTCATGCGATTATCATACCTGTAAAAGGATCTGCCCAGATCAATGAAGACGCTGTTAAAACTTCAGCAGGAGCCTTGCTCAGGATCCCGGTCTGCAAATCCGAAAATTTGACCGGCACCATAGGCTTTATCCGAAACAGTGGACTGCAGGTACTGGCAGCATCGGAGAAAGGCGCGGATCTTTACAGCTCGGTTGATATGAGACTTCCCACTGCCATAGTCCTGGGGTCAGAAGAAGATGGGGTATCTGTAAATCTATTAAGGATTGCTGACCATCTGGTAAAAATTCCAATTAATGGTGAGATTGAATCGCTGAACGTATCCGTTGCTGCCGGAATAATGGCCTATGAGGCTGTAAGGCAAAGGATGGCCTGATATTACAATAATTTCCTTAGACTCTTTTTTCTTTAATCCTGGCTTTCTTACCTGTTAATCCTCTCAGGTAGAATATCCTTGCCCGGCGAACTACACCATGTTTGTTGATGGTGATCTTTTCAATGAATGGTGAGGCGGTAGGAAAGATCCTTTCAACACCCGTTCCGCCTGATATCTTTCTGACTGTAAAGGTTTCAGTTACTCCGCTTCCGGCACGCTGCAAAACCACGCCCTGGAAATTTTGTAACCTTTCTTTATTCCCTTCTTTGATCTTATATTGAACGGTAATGGTATCGCCTGCTTTGAAAGCGGGGAGATCCTTTACCGTAACCTGGTCTTCAACAAACTGAAGTAATTCATTCTTGCTCATCGTGCCTGTATATGTATCGAAAAATCTCTAAAACGGCTGCAAATATACTGCTTTAATTTTAATAAATGAATTTTATGGAAAAAATTCCTAACCTCACTTCACGCCCCGCCCCTGGCGGGATGTCGTTCGGCTTCGCCTCTCTCCACTTCCCGCTTCCCGCTTCACTCTTCACTCAGCATCTCCGGTCTACGCTGTTTTGTTCTTTCGAGGGCTTTTTCGTATTGCCATTCCCTGATCAGTTTCTCGTTTCCTGATAGCAATACATCCGGTACTTTCAGGCCTTTGAACTCCCTTGGACGGGTATAGACGGGAGGGGAGAGTAGGTCGTCCTGGAATGAATCTGATAATGCGGAAGTTTCATCGCCAAGAACACCCGGGATGAGCCTGACAATCGTATCTGTTAAGATGATGGCTGCATGTTCGCCTCCGGATAGCACATAATTGCCTATGGAAATTTCACGGCTGATATACAATTCCCGGATGCGCTCATCAATACCCTTATAATGCCCGCACAGGAGCATGATGTTTTGCCGCAGTGATAAGCTATTGGCCATGGCCTGGTCAAGTAGTTCCCCATCAGGAGAGAGGTAAATGATCTCATCATATGACCTTTCCGCTTTCAACTTCTCAATACACCTGGAAATGGGCTCAGCCATCATGACCATACCTGCACCGCCGCCATAAGCATAGTCGTCAATGCTTTTGTACTTGTTCGAAGAAAAATCACGGAGATTATGGTAATGGATTGTAAGAAGTTTCTTGTCAATGGATCGTTTGATGATGGAATGTGAAAAGGGTCCATCAAACATTTCTGGGAAGATCGTAATTATATCTATGCGCA
>JAUXCL010000007.1 GCA_030618905.1 Bacteroidales bacterium
CATGTTATCAAACCAGGTGTCTTTTTGATGATTCACAACCAGGAAAAAACAGAGATAAAAAAAAGTGCTGAAAAGCTCATTGCAATGGCTGACCAGGTGATCACAAGACAGGATGACAAACTAGATTTTGATGTAAATAGGATATATATTGAACAAGCAAAGTGGAAGATGAAATAGCATAGGCTACCAGGCCGGAAGAATGCAGGCTCCGGTCCGCCTGTCAAATACCCCTTGAAAATCAGTTAAACTCTGTACCATCACCGCATCGTGCTCATCATGACAGCTAAGGCAGGCTCCAACCATCAATATCTTTCTTTGCTCTTCAATACTGAAAGGACGGATATTATCCCGTGTCGATCCAGGCGAATTACTTTCACTTAAAAAAGCGATCCAGGCATCTTCGGGTAAACCATCATGTTCATTCGCTGCATATTGAGGCGTGAATTCCCATTTCCCCGTACTTCCTTCGATCATATAGACCAACTCGCCCCTTCCATAGCCAATCGCAAGCGGATCATTATGACAGGATTTACAGCTGCGGCCCTCAATACTCGTTGTATGCGCTGAAACAGGGGCAAAAAGCCTGTGGAATAGCAATTTATCAGCTTTTTGGTCAAAGCTTCCTATATCTATGCTCATGATCATCCCCGGTGTCACGGTAATGATAGATTTTGAATGTGCATTGGAATCTTCAGGATAATACCTCACACCAAGGGTAGGTTTTTCCGCCAAAAACCGGCCTGCATATTCGATCCAGGTACCTTTTCGTTCCCGGTCTGCCAGGAGGTCATAGCCTTGTTGCTGCTGATCAAATTCATTATGACAACCTATACATTGTGGTGTCCAGGCCGTATGGCAGCTTTCACATGTCAGGTCAGCATGAGCAAGTGTTGACGTACACACTGTTTTAGGTGGATTAAGCGCTAAAACCTTGCCTGAGTTTTTCAATACCAGGGAAGCATTGCCCGATGCTGAAATAAAAGTATTCAACAGCGGATACTGATGCTTTTTTGTGAAATGAAAACCTTGAATTATGGTATCAAAGCTTCTGAGCTTGATGATTTTTTGCGACTCCGGATCGAGTTCGCTATAAGTAATTTTTTCAGGGATATCCTGAAAATGACAATCCTCACATTGAATACTGACAGCTTCTTCTTTATGCAGGTATAAATTTCCATCCCCCATCAGCTCATAGGAATTATGGCAATCGATACACTCCATCCCTGCTTTATGGTGAACATCTGCCTGGATAAATTCAAAAACGCGTTTATCCTGTAACACCCTGTACCCGGGTTGATTATTGACATTTCCTTCTTCAAGTAAGGTCTCATGCCATCCTTCATAACTGGTAGATATCCTGCCGGAACGACTATGGCAACCAAAACAATGATCATTTGAAACTTTAATATCCATGGATGGATGGATGCGTATGAGGAAAGTGTCCTTCTCTAAAGAACCTGAATAAGCATATAATGCTTTCAGTGCTTCTTCACTGTATGACAAATGACATGCATTACAGCCTCCTCCTCTTGACAACTGGTCAATCGCACCAAACTTGAGTTTTTCCTTTCCCAGGTGGCAACGTGCACACAAGTTTCGCAAATGCTCATCAGCCGGCGAATGGCCAATCTCCCGAATATCAGACAAAACCGACAATTGATCCGATTCACCAAATACGAAGCGATCAACGCTCACAATGCCGCTTAATGTGCTCATCATACTACCCTGTATCCGTGTGGAAATCTCCGGGTGGCAATCGATGGAACCACATGTTCTGCTTGCCTGGTCAAGATTGCCCGGAATCAGGATCATGGCATGATGGGCCTGGTCTTTATCAGGGGTAAAAGGGTTTCCCAGGTGACAGGAAGAGCAACCAATGGCCATGGGATCATGTGAGGCAGAGAGTCCGGCCACATTGCCATGGCAGCTCACACATCCTTCCCTCCTACCCAACACCTGCAATACCTGTACTGTATCAGCAAGGTCAAAATACTGCCCTGGTTTAATGGGATCTGGCCTGAATGGGAAATAGGCTTCCCTGACATTCCATGTCCAGTTCCAGTTCTCTCCCCTGAAAAAATAACCTGTAAGGGTGAATCCCAGGTATAAAATAAAAAAGCCCAACATCACTGATTTTGAGATTTTTCCCTTCAGGGGTTTCATCCCTTTCACCCAGTATAAAACAAAAAACAGGATCAGCAATGCGATGAGTAACAGCACCGGCCGGCTTGTCCAGTGGAGTATTTCCTGCAAGCCCAGGAAATACCAGGGACCTTTTACAAGATTCTGTAGATTATCGTGCAGCGGTGCCTGGAAAAAATAACTGAAGACAAGGATGATGAGGCTGGTAAAGATCAAGGTTGACACCCTGGCCCAGATGCTTTTGGCATGCTCCACAATAATAATCACCAGGAAAATGCTTGCCGTAGCGATATGGTGAACATAAATGAGCTGAAATGAGTCTGATTTTCCCAGCAATGAAAATGCCAGGAGTTCGCCGATTAAAGGAATCTGCGATAACAGTGAATCGAATATCCTTCTGGCTTGCATGCTGTCAGCATCCCCTTTAAGAATAAAGCCTGAAAGCATCACATAAAAGATGAAGAAGATGGCAATGACCAGGCGTAACCATACACCATTTTTCACCTGTGATTCAGTTGACCGGTAGAGATGATCCCAGAAGTGCAGGATGGTAAATATCAAAAAACCCTGTGCACTCCAATAGTGCAGATTGCGAAAGAGTACCGCACCGGGACTGGTCAGTAAAAAATAACTGATTGAATCATAAGGATTTGATACATCAAATGGAATAGCCAGGAATACACCTGAAATCAAGCAGACAAGCATGGATGCCATAGCAATGGCCCCATATGTATCATACAAAAACCTATTTTCAAATCTCTTTAAAAAGCTCAATGTCAATGCATTTATGCTAAATTACAAATTAACAATCACCAGATCCTTGCTTCTATCCATCCTGAAAGATAGTTTTTTCAAAGCTTTAACAGCTGGTCCGTTAAGTGGGCTTCCATTCTTGTCAAAACTGGATCCGTGGCAGGCACAAACCAGTTTTCCCTCAATTTCACGATTGATCTTGCAACCAAGATGGGTGCATTTTGATAAAAATATTTTAAGCTCATCATCTTCTCTGAAAATAATCACCTGATCATGAAAGCTAAATCCCTGTGGAATAGCCCCCTCAGGTATCTGAATTGCTTTTGGTTTAGTTTTTATTGCTTCCCCTCCAACCAGTTCATTCCAGGCATAAATCACCGGGGCCAATAAGATCAGCCCGCCATACCTGACGAATTTTCTTCTCGATATGCTTTTAAATTTATTCAAAATCAGCTCACTATTTTGGTGCTTAAATTCATCAGAAAACACTAACCTCACTGAGGCTATTTCCCGCTGGTAAATTTAAGCTAATTTAAACTTTTCCGGTAAGGTTTCAAAAGCAAGTATGAGACTTCCATAATGTTGACCTTGCGCAGTCTTTTTATTGAGCAAATACGTGAAATAAAAATCAACCATCTTTAATGTTCCTCTATATTTGCACCACAATATGTTAATAATCCGGAAAATCACTTTTTATGGGTTCAAGAAGAGATTTCATTAAGATATCGGCATTAGGTGCTGCCGGGGTTGCTATGGCCGGCGGCACTTATTCCATATTGAAAAATTCAAATGTTTTTGGTCAGACCGATCAGCCTGTCAATCCCGGCAAATATGCCAAAAGATTTCCTACTTACTGCGAAGTATGTTTCTGGAAATGTGCAGGATGGGTATATACTGATGATGAAGGAAAGATCCAGAAGATCATTGGTAATGAAGAAGATCCGCATTGCAATGGCAGGTTATGCCCAAGGGGTACCGGTGGAGTTGGGATGTATTACGATACCGACCGCTTGAAAACTCCATTGATTCGAGAGACTGAAAATGGGAAACAAATTTTCAGGGAGGCCACCTGGGATGAGGCATTGGATGTTGTAGCGAAGAACATGAAAAAGATTGCCGAGAAATACGGACCTGAAAGCATGGCTTTATTTTATCATGGTTCTCCAGGCCATTATTTAGGTCACCTGATGAAAGCATATGGTTCCGGCAATAAGGTAGCCCCTTCCTATGCACAATGCCGTGGCCCCAGGGAAGTTGGATTTGCAGCAACTTTTGGAGGCGGAGTCGGATCACCGGAACCGACCGATATTCGCGATACCAAATGCCTGGTACTGATCGGGTCACACATCGGTGAGAACATGCACAACAGCCAGGTACAGGAAATGTCGGACGCCATTGACAAAGGAGCCACCATCATTACAGTCGACCCGAGGTATTCAACAGCAGCCAGTAAATCAAAGTATTGGTTGCCCATCAAACCCTCAACCGATCTTGCGCTGTTAATGGCCTGGATCAATGTCATCATCAATGAACAGCTGTATGACAAGGCCTATGTTGAGCAGTATGCTTTTGGTTTTGAGCAATTAAAAGAACATGTCAAAACCATGACTCCGGAATGGGCTTACGGGATCACTACCATCAAACCGGATGTAATCCGAAAAACAGCATGGGAAATGGCCAAAGCCTCTCCTTCCGTGATCGTACATCCTGGCAGGCATGTTACCTGGTATGGTGATGACACCCAGCGCTCGAGGGCCATAGCCATTCTCAATGCATTACTTGGTTCATGGGGACGCAGAGGTGGTTTTTATTTCAAGGAAAGTGCATCACTGCCACATTATCCCCACCCACCCTACCCCAAATACAAATGGGGATGGAAAGAAACACTGAATGGCAAATATAAATTTGCCGGCCTGGCCGTTGCCAATGCCATGATCGACGCTTCCTTACCTTCTCCTGAGAATAAACACCAGATTCATGGCTGGATGGTAGCCGGAACAAATTTGCCGCTGACCATGCCAGAGAAAGAAAAATTAAAGAAGGCCATGGACGAGCTCGATTTTCTCGCGGTAGTTGACACCATGCCGATGGATATCACCGGATATGCAGATGTGGTGCTGCCAGAATGTACTTATCTGGAAAGATACGACGACATCCGTGTTTCTCCAAACAGGGAGCCAAACTATGCCTTAAGGATGCCTGCATCAGAACCTTTGTATGATACAAAACCCGCATGGTGGATTGCCAAGCAATTAGGCCATAAACTGGGACTGGATGAATATTTTGATTATGACGATTATAAGGAAGTCCTCGACTGGCAATTACAGCAAGTAGGTTCTTCGCTTGAGGAAATGGAAAAAATCGGGTTTATGAAGCTGGATCGGGAAGGAGGAGGATTGTACCTCAGGCCTGGTGAGCCCTATGAATTCAATACCAATACCGGTAAGATTGAATTGTACTCTACTGAATTTGCAGCGGAAGGATTTGACCCCATGCCGGTCTTTACACAACACCCGGAGCCACCCGATGGCTTCTATCGTTTAATATACGGACGTGCACCAATGCACACTTTCGGCCGTACCGCCAATAATCCCAACCTGAACGATTTGATGGACGAGAATTCCGTTTGGATCAACCCTAAAGTTGCAAGAGTATGGGATTTTCAGCATGGGCAATACATCTGGTTGAAGAACCAGGATGGCATCATTTCAAGCTTCCCGATCAAAATACGCATCACTGAAAGGATCAGGTGGGACTCGGTGTATATGGTACATGGATTCGGGCATACCAATAAAAAACTTACCCGCTCTTATGGTAAGGGAGCCAGCGACTCCCAACTGATCACCAATGTGATGATAGACCCCATGATGGGTGGAACCGGAATGAGGGGGAATTTTGTGACCTTATTGACAGAAAACCAAAGAGAGGAGGCTAAGTCATGAGATACGCAATGGCAATTGATACCAAGAAATGCGTAGGCTGCAGCGATTGTGTGGTGGCCTGTCAGACCGAGAACAATGTACCCATAGGCTACTGCCGCGACTGGGTCACTGAAACAGTTGATGGATCCTATCCAAATATTGAGATGGAGATCAGGTCGGAACGCTGCAACCATTGTGAGAATTCACCATGCGTACGCTGCTGTCCCACAGGTGCAAGCCATATCGTCGAGGGGGGCATCGTGCTGGTTACACCCAATAAGTGCATTGGCTGTGGCGCCTGTATCGAATCATGTCCTTATGATGCCCGCTATTCGCATCCTGAAGGGCATGTTGATAAATGCACCTTTTGTGTACACAGGATACCTAAAGGATTAGATCCTGCCTGTGTTTCGGTTTGTCCAACAAAGTGTATGTACTTTGGTGACCTTGACGATCCTGACAGTGCCGTTTCAAAAGCGCTCAGGAATCGTAAATACAAGGTATTGGCACCTGAAGCAGGTACCCAACCACAGATTTTTTACATGGTTTAAAACATTTAACGCTTCAATAATTATGAGAGAAGAATTAATCATAAGCGGCCGAATGAACCCGGGGATAGACCCCCATTTGCATGTCTGGCACTGGCCCATACCTGTTTATCTTTTCCTGGGTGGACTGGCAGCAGGAATCCTTTTCTTTGCTGCATTATATACCATTCTTGGCAAAGAGAAAGAGATGCCTACGGCTGTGAAATGGTCTACATTCGTTGTCCCTGGCGTGCTGACCATTGGCCTGATGGCCTTATTTTATGATTTGAAGCATCAGCTCTTCTTCTGGCAACTTTATACTACAGTCAGGATTGAATCGCCCATGTCATGGGGTGCCTGGGTACTGATGATCATCACACCTTTATCCATCGTCTGGTCTGCCAGCTATATTAAAGAAGCCATTCCCGGATGGAAATGGAAATTTAAGATTTTTGATGTCATGGAGGTCTATGTCTCCAAATACAGGAAAGCACTTGCCTGGCTGATGATTACCCTGTCCATCATCCTTGGAATATATACCGGGATATTGCTCTCTGCATTTAATGCAAGGCCGCTGTGGAATACTTCAATATTAGGGCCTTTGTTCCTGGTTTCAGGTTTGTCGACGGGGGCCGCAACGATCATGCTGATGTCAAGGGATCACCTGGAAAGAAAGATGATGAGTAAAATCGACTTGTTGCTCATTGGTATAGAGATATTCCTGATCGTTCACCTGTTTATGGGTTTCCTGGCCAGCTCCCAGGTACAGATTGAAGCTGCTGAGTTATTCCTTGGCGGCCAATTTACCGTTGCATTCTGGGTCTTCGTAATGACCCTGGGCCTGGTATTTCCTGCTATCCTGGAAATCCTCGAGCTGCTGGGGTATAAAATCCCTGTAGTTGTTCCAGCCCTGCTTATCCTTTTTGGCGGACTGGCATTCAGGCTCATCATGGTGGAAGCAGGCCAGCTCACAAGGTATTTATATTAGTTATGCTAAACTATTAACGGGATTTTCAAATGAATAAAGCAACAACAGAAAGAAGCAAAAGGTATTTAAACCCTTACTTCGGTGGTGTCATGCTTGGCCTGGTGCTCCTGCTTACCTTTTACATTACAGGAAGAGGCCTCGGGGCCAGTGGAGCAGCAAAAAGTACGGTTGTGGCAGCAGTGAATAAAGTAGCTCCAAAACATGCCAGCGAATCAGCATATTACAGCCTGTTTATCAGTGATGAAAAACATCCTATGAACAACTGGCTGGTATTCCAGGTTATGGGTGTTCTGGCCGGCGCTTTCCTTTCAGGAGCCCTGGCAGGCAGATTAAAACCCACGGTTGAACATTCACCAAAGATCACTTCCAGAACCCGGTTGATCATGGCTGGTTTTGGGGGACTGCTCTTTGGCATAGGTTCACAGCTTGGCCGGGGATGTACCAGTGGTGCCGCATTGAGTGGAATGGCATCCATGGCCACCGCAGGATTCTTAACCACATTCGCCATTTTTGGCACTGCATACATATTTGCATACTTTTTTAGAAAATTTTGGATATAAATCAATTAAAATCAATGATATGGGACCATTAATTCCCCTGGGTGTTATCGACGCCAACTGGAACCTTGTAATAGCCGTTTTCCTTGGAATGGCTTTTGGATATGTCATGGAATCCTCAGGGTTCTCATCCTCCAGAAAACTCATCGGTGTTTTTTACGGATACGATTTTACTGTCCTGCGGGTATTCTTTTCAGCCGCTATTACAGCCGGTATAGGAATGATATATTTTCATTATTTCGGCTGGCTCGACCTGGGCATGATCTATGTTAATTCGACTTACCTCTGGGGTACACTAATAGGTGGTGCTGTCATGGGACTGGGATTCATCATGGGCGGATATTGCCCCGGCACCAGTTATTGTGGAGTAGCGATTGGCAAGATCGATGCCATGGTATTTACCGGAGGTATGTTGCTGGGTATATTCCTTTTCTCAGAAGTATTCACCTGGTTCCAACCCATCTATGAGAGTAATGCCTATGGCCCGGTGAAAGTTTATGATTCTTTAGGTATCTCTGCCAGTGTGTTTATTTTTGGATTGATCATCGTTGCGCTGCTGCTATTTGTTATAGTAACCCGAATCGAAAAAAGAGTTAAAAAAGTTGAATACTAATTCATGTTCAGATGAATAAATTCTATGTAATAATTGTCGCTATCCTGATCACCCTGGGAGCAGGATTATTCTTTCTCCCGGAACGGACCAACATACATGAAGTTAAACCGGAGCTTCTTTTGCAGGAATTTAATAACCAGAAGAGATTTTGGAGCACAGATATGATCGCTGAAAAATTGATCGATAAAGATCCATCCCTGTTACTGATCGATGTGAGATCCTTTGATGAATACATGGAATATTCTCTGCCCAATGCCATGAACATCCCCCTGGGATCTATCCTCGACTCAGCCTGGATGGATTACTTCGACCAGGATCATTATGACATCGTGCTGTTTTCAAATGGAGATATCTACCCAGACCAGGCCTGGTTTTTACTCAAACGACTGGGTTATCAACACCTGTATATTATGAAAGGTGGTTTGAACTGCTGGGCTGAAACAATTCTCCAACCGGTTCCACCGCACGCCACAGATCCAACAGAAGCATTCGAACTGTATGATTTCAGGAAAGGTGCCAGTATGTTTTTTGGTGCCGGCACCCAGGAAATCAACCGGGAAGTTAAACAGGAAACAATTACTGTCACACCAAGAAAAAAGAAGACAGTGATAGAGGGAGGTTGTTAACCAATAAATGCATTAAACATGAAAGAAATTACCCGAACAAAAAGACTGTTTATATTTTCAATACTATTTGCCATCATCATTATCATCGGCCTGTTAACGATTAAAAGGCCTCATCTTGTTTATCGATTAAGCCCGGAAGAAGCCCTGACAGAAACAATGTCGCTTATGGATGAATATTTCCCGGAAGATATTCCCATGCTGGTTGAATATGCAGATCCGGCATTTCAGCTCATCGACATCAGGAATCCATATGAATACCTCAAAGGCCATATTGAAACAGCTATTAACATACCTGTTTACAGCATACTGGATAATGAAAATCTCAAGTTTTTTAAGCGCATGGCTGCTGATACCGTAACCATCATCCTCTATGGAAAAGATCAATTGGAAGCCAATAGTCCATGGATGCTTCTAAATCAATTGGGGTACAATAACATTAAAGTATTATTGGGGGGATATGATTATTATGCCAATGGCCCGCTGGACTTTTATGACATGCCTGAAATACCCGAATACCTGGTTGAAGAAGCCAAATATGATTTTGCAGACATCATCTCCCAGGCTGGCCTGGGGCAGCCATCTATCTCATCTGAGTCGAGCCGGGAAGTGGTTATACCGGTAAGAAGGAAAAAGAAAAATGTTGTAGAAGGTGGTTGTTAAATGAGAGATCAACCGCTTTTGCTGATCTTATTCAACATCTCATAATTTTTAATCTGTATCATCTTCCCATCCATGCAGATGACACCAATATCCATCAATTCATGTATGGCCCTGGAAACACTTTCCCTTGTGGCACCAATGAGCGCACCAAGGTCAGTTCTTGACAATGGCAATTCAAATTCATCACTCTGGCTTACCGTATTGGCAAAATAAATCAGGGCATCAGCCAGCCTGCCGTTAAGGTGTTTTTGAAATTGATTAACAAAACGGTCATAATAACTCATCTCATTCTGGCATAAATACAAAATCAGTTCATAGGCAAACTGATGGTTGCGCTTGATCAGCTCTTTAAAGGAGAAAATATCAATATAACAGATCCTGGAAGGCTTCAGTGCTGTTGCTGAATAACGATGTATCTTGTCAAACAGGATGGTTTGTATACCAATATAATAACCAGGTGGAACCAGGCGCAAAATTTGATCTTTTCCGCTGGGCCCCATCATATGAATCTTGGCGAGCCCGGATTTGATATAAGCTATATGGGATGAGAGTGTTCCTTCCTTGATGATATGTTCATTTTTCTTGAGGACGACTTCAGCGCAATTCCGATTCAGAAAATCCAATTCTTTATCCCCCAGGGTCTCAACAGCTTTTGATTTGATATCACAACTTGTGCAATTTGCAGCATCCATAATTCGGATTTAGTTTTTTAGATATGTGATGAAGATCACATTTTTTTTGAATTAAAATCACATCGATACATATGACTATCAGTATATTAAAGTTGTATCTTTGTATAAGTTGTTAACGGTACTAAAAAATTGAAAATTATGAAACGACACGTGCTTGTTAATTTTGCTATATTGTTCGGCTTTATCGGATTCATCGGTTATCTCTTTATGATTGTTTCTGGTTTTTTTGGATGTTGTGCCGGGCTTACTACTCCGATTTTTCACAAAATTGTGATTTTCGTTCTGGTCTCTGCCGTAGTACTGTTCGGTGTCTGTATGTATAACAACTGTTGTACAGCAAGCAAGAGGGAGAAAGAACAACTTTAAATACTTATCCTAAAAATATATAAAATTTTTGTATTGACCAAATAGGTTTTATCCTATCCTTTTAACTCGCTTTGTCTTTTCAGATAGACACGTTTCGAGATCCTTATAGAAAACTCATACAGCAATAGCAATGGTATACAGACCATGACCTGGCTGAATATATCAGGTGGAGTAATGATGGCAGACAGGACAAGGATGATGATCAGCATATACTTCCTGTTCTTTTTCATAAAAGCAGGTGTAATGATGCCTACCTTGGTCAGAAAATAAACAAAAACCGGTAGTTCAAATACCAATCCTACGGCAAAGGAGACAGATACCACTGTACTGATATATGATCCTAATGCAATTTGGTTCTTAACAAACTCACTAACCTGGTATGTTCCCAAAAAATGCAAGGTAAGGGGAACGATCAAAAAATAGCTAAAGAGAACCCCGGTCAGAAACAAAATACTGCAAACAGCCACAGCCCCACCGGAATATTTCTTCTCCTTAGATTTCAATGCTGGCTTGACAAAGCTCCATATCTCCCATACCAGGTAGGGAAAACCAACGATAATACCAGCTATTATGGAGATGTACATATGCGTCAGGAATTGCCCTGACATCTTCAGGTTAATCACTTTTAAGGACAAATCATCCATGCATAATGCGCTGACCGACAGGTAATCTGCAAGTTGACACAGCAAGCGATTGGTAATAAAATCTGAATCTTTCGGCGCGAGGATGATCTCATCAAAAATAATTTCCCTGTTCAGGAACGCAACGATACCCAATATGATAATGGCAACAACAGATCTTACAATATGCCATCGCAATTCTTCAAGATGCTCCCAGAAAGACATTTCTTTCTGGTTAGCTTCTGGTTTTTTATTTTTCTTCTTATTGGATACGACCTCTGCCATAAGCTCCCCAAACAGGTATAATGAAATCAAAGCCAAAAATAATAAATCCTCCAACATCAATGGCTTATCGGGGACAAGAATTCTCAGTATTATTCCTTTTATTAGCGTATTTTAGTTAGATGTTAGATCGTTTCAGGCGCTTGACCAAATTAATTCCAACATTCGCTTCCATGCTTTGTGATTTCAGAAAGCAGCGGAGGTTCATCCGGCAGGTACTTGAAAATGACATCCGGGAAGCAGCTATTTCAAATGACGGAACACTTGACAACAATGACTTTGAGAAAATCAGGCATTATTATGGTTTTGGTGTCCCCGCCATTGTTGGAGAAAACTTTTGCACCCTCCGTGGAATAAAAATGTTGCCGGCAGAAAGAATGGCAAGTACCTACCAGGGAGCATTAACAGGTTTGTATGATGACTTTTTTGACAAAAGCAATCTTTCCCGGGAACAGATCATAAAGATGATGCATGAGCCCGAAGGCTATCCGGCCAGGACATCATTAGAAAAGCTATTTATCAATTTCCTGTTAAAAGTTCATGAAAACACTCCTGATCTCAATCTATTGAACGCGGCATTCGATAATGTCTTTGAGGCCCAAACAGGAAGCTTATCCCAGCAAGACAAAGCAATGAGTACAGATGAGTTGATCGATATCACCATCAAAAAAGGAGGATATTCCCTGTTATTTTACAGAAGCGTCTTTGAACATCCAATGTCAAATGATGAACGCACAGCAATATACCAAATTGGTGGATTAATGCAAATGGCCAATGATATCTTTGATGTTTATGAAGACAGTCGTCAGGATATTGACACTGTGATTACATGCAGCAAACATATACAATTTGTGAGGGAAGTATATGAAAAACAGTTTCAGCAGGCCGTTAAGGCTGTGAAACGACTGGATTATCCTAAAAACCAGGTCCGTAGGTTTCTATTTAAACTCTCACTGGGTATCAGCCGTTGTCATGTCTGCCTTGATCAGCTGGAAAGCGTTGAAAGATCTCATGGAGGAATTTTTGAACCCGGGCAGTTGACAAGAACAGAATTGGTATGTGATATGGAAAAATGGAGAAACAAATTCCGTTCAGCAAGCTATTATATAAAAACCGATCTTTAAGATTGCTTGAAGAACAGGCAACTATCTCCGTAACTCAGGAACCTGAAGTCATTCTGCAGGGCTGTTTGATAAACGTCTCTCCACGGCTCACCAACCAGGGCAGCTACAAGTAAGAGCAAGGTGCTTTTTGGCATGTGAAAATTTGTGACCAGGGCATCAACAAACCTGAACCGATAACCAGGAACTATGATCATTTGGGTACTGCCGCTGATACTTGATAAATCATGACTTTCCATATAAGACAATATTGCCGACAGGGCATCATTCTTACTAGGTTCCGTATTAGTTTGCTCATATGCCTCCCATTGCCTGATCATGAACCCATCTGGCTTAATATTTTTAGTGACTGTTTGGATGCCAAGCCAATAAAGACTTTCCAAAGAACGCACAGAGGTAGTCCCGACTGCAGTAAGGTGGTCATCAGGCCTTGACAATAGGGTTTCAAGCAGATCCTTACTGAATATCACCTGTTCGCTATGCATGGTATGGTCTTTAATCCTTCTGGCACTGACAGGCTTGAAAGTACCGGCCCCCACATGCAAAGTCAATTTTTTAAACTGAACTTCATTTTTCAATAATTGCTGAATAAGCTGCTCTGTAAAATGCAAACCCGCTGTTGGCGCTGCAACTGATCCCTCATCTTTGGCATAAATAGTCTGGTACCTGACCTTGTCAGATGCTATTGAAGCTCGCTTTATATAAGGTGGTAAAGGAACCTGGCCGGAAGCATCAAGGACTTCCGAAAAGGTCAATCCAGGCTCATCCCATGAAAATTCAATTAAAAATGCATCTTCAAGTGATTGCTTAAGTGTGGCCTGCAATTTAATCTGCAAATCCCCAATTTTAACTTCTTTTATTAATACTCCTTGCTTCCACTTTTTTACATTCCCCACCAGGCATTTCCAGGTCACCGGGCCTTTTTGCTGAAAAGCCAATTCAAAATGCTTGCTTGGTTCAAGCGGTTCCAGGCAAAAGACCTCGATACGGGCACCACTCTCTTTGTAAAAAATGATACGGGCCTGGATTACCCTGGTTTCATTAAAAACCATCAGGCTTTGATTTGGAATATAATCCGGCAGGTCCCGAAAATGGCCCATTGCAATTTCATGGTCCCTGCAAATGATCAATTTAGAACTGTCACGCGCTTCCAGTGGAAACTCAGCAATCCGGTCATGCGGAAGATCATATTGATAATCATTGATATTGATTGTATCAGGACCGGGCAGCATCATCAGTGTTTTGTCAGGAAGTCAATTACCAATTGATAAAATTTTTCTGGCTCATCTGCATGTACCCAATGGGTGCCATTTTCAATGGACTTGATTTCAGCTTTGGGGAAACTCCCGAAGATGGCTCTATAGTCATCATCAGAAACATAGTCGGACTGCGCACCACGGATAAATAGTGCAGGTCCGTCAAAACGTGTGGAAAAGTAAACGCCATCATACATGGATTCCAGGTTCTCATACAGTGATTCAAGGTTAAGCCGCCATCCCAGCTTATCTTTATCTTTCCAGAATAGGTTTTTTAACAGAAATTGTCTGATTCGCTCTGAGCTAACGGTTTCACTCAGCTTTGAAGCCACATCCTTTCTGTTCCTGTATTTTACCGGATCGATATCAAGCATCGCCCGGATCAACTGCTGATGGTGGGTATGGGTAACGTATGTTCTGAGGCTGACATCAACAATGATGATCCGCGATACGATCCCGGGGTTTTCCAATGTATATCTCATCACCACTTTCCCTCCCATAGAATGCCCTATGATGATAGGATTCTCCAATTTATGCTCATCGACAAACTCGGCAAGGTCATCAACAAGTGCATAATAGTTAAACGCATGACTGTGTGGAGAATGACCATGGTTTCGCTGATCCGGGATGATGACACGATAGTTATTTTCAGCCAGTCTTTTTCCAAATGTCACCCAGTTGTCAGAAATGCCCAGTATACCATGTAAAATAATAATTGGCTGTCCCTCACCATATGATCTGAAGAAGAGTTCCATGCTGCAAAAGTATTAAGCTTTCCTTAACTATACATTTATGATGACAATTTTCACCCTTCACCCTTCACCCTATTCACTTCCCGCAGATACATTTGTATGGTATTCTCCAGGCCCAGGTATAAGGCATCACTAATCAGTGCATGGCCAATGGAAACTTCAAGCAATCCCGGAATTTGCTCAACAAAATAAGCCAGGTTGTCGAGGTTAAGGTCATGGCCGGCATTTATTCCCAAACCAACTTTTTGGGCAACTTCTGCTGCTTCAACAAAAGGGGCAATTGCCGCCTCCCTGTCCTCATAGAAGTCAGTTGCATAGCTTTCCGTATATAGCTCAATCCTGTCAGTTCCTGTCTTTGCAGCCTGCTTAATCATCTTCAAATCTGTTTCAATAAAAATAGATGTGCGAATACCCTCCTTTTTGAAAGTGGCAATCACCTCCTGCAAAAACTTAAGGTTCTTTACAGTATCCCAGCCGGCGTTTGATGTCAGGGCATCAGGTGCATCGGGTACCAGTGTCACCTGGTCCGGGTTCACCTCCAAAACCAGGTCAATAAACTGCCGGGTAGGATTACCTTCAATATTGAATTCAGTTGTGACAATGGGCTTGATATCCCTGGCGTCCTGGTACCGGATATGTCGCTCATCAGGGCGTGGATGAACAGTAATTCCCTGTGCACCAAATCGTTCACAGTCAATTGCCGCTTTAAGTACATCCGGAATATTTCCACCGCGGGCATTTCTTAAAGTTGCTATTTTATTGATATTTACACTTAGATGGGTCATGGGCTAATAATTTATTTAACAAAGCTAATAAAATCTTAAGTTTGTATGAAAAGTATTAAATATGCGAGCTGTTATTCAAAGGGTTTCCCGGGCTTCAGTCAGTATTGACGGGGAAGTTAAAACTAAGATTAAGCTGGGGCTGTTGATCTTAATAGGGATCGAACATGAAGATGATCAATCAGATATCGAATGGCTCAGTGGGAAGATTGTCCGCTTAAGAGTTTTTCCTGATGAGGAGGGTGTGATGAACCGGTCCATTCTTGATGCAGGAGGAGGGATTCTGCTAATCAGCCAGTTCACCTTACAGGCAAGCACAAAAAAAGGTAATCGTCCATCCTATATAAAAGCTGCAAAGCCGGAAAGTGCAATTCCTCTTTATGAAGCATTCATCAGGCGGCTTGAGCTTGATCTTGGGAAAAAGGTTGAAACCGGAGAGTTTGGTGCCATGATGGATATTTCTCTGGTCAACAGCGGGCCGGTGACCATTTATATTGATACTAAAAGGAAAGAGTGAACGGTGAACGGTGAACGGTGAACGGTGAACTGAAGTGATCAGGAATATTGCTTGGTGGTAGTTCGATTGAGCGATTGAGCGATTGAGCGATGTAGCGAATTATAAAAAAAAAGCCCCCGAAAAAGCTTTCCGGAGGCTCCAAACCAAATTAATTATGAAAAAAATCACTTCTGCTTTCCGCTGTCTTTAGAAGTATCTTTTGATCCTGACTTTGAACTGCAGCCGGATGTTGCTTTGCTACTGCAACAGCCATCAGTCTTGTCATAAGATTTAGCTGACTTTGTAGTTGCGGTGGCTTTGCTATTATCTTTTTTATTTTTTTTACTGTCTTTTTCTTTATCTGGTTTTTTATCTACTTTGACAATATCTACACCAAATGTGTCGGCCATTACACTCTGTACTCCAATTGCGCCGAACAAAAAGAAGGTTACCAAACTTAAACCGAGGATTAGCTTTTTCATAGTTTTTGATTTTTTATGAGTTATTTTAATTATTTTTATTTAGACAAAATTAAAACTATTTTCTGGCTCAGGCGTTAATTGTATGTTAAATACTGTTAAAGATTTGTTAAAAATCACAGTATCGCACAGCACAGCACACAATCGATGAATGAAAAAGACGTCTAGCATTCTCATTATAGTGTCATCCTTGGCGCTGGCGGGGATTATTTTCACTCAGGTATACTGGGTGAATAATGCCCTGGATTTGCGGGAAGAGCAATTCAATAACCAGATTGGAATATCGACCGGGAGAATTGCCAATCAGTTGTTTGCTTACCAGCTTGACATATCTTCCGGGAATTTTCAATCCCCATGCGACACTGCCCTGTACAATGAACTACCCATAACCGAAATCATCAATCCACAGATACTGGATTCGCTTGTCAGCCTTGAATTTTCCGGCATGGAACATGGCGAAGATTATATTTACGGCGTATACAATACCCTTGATACTTCATTTATCATCGGCAACAGTACAGTCGAAAAGCGCATGCTGATCCACTCTCCTTACCAAATCAACCTCACCTGCCTTTACAGGCCCGACATTTACATGCTCAGCATCCACTTCAACTATGAGAACCGGATGATCTTTAACACCATGATCGTATGGCTGATCATTTCCATTGTGTTATTGATCATTGTCGTCTTCGGGAATGTGTACATCATCTATAATCATCTTCGGCATAAGAAATTATCAGAAATAAAAACTGATTTCATCAATAACATGACCCATGAGTTCAAAACACCCTTATCAACAATAGCCCTGGCCAGTGAAATGATGATTCGCCCTACCATCAATGAATATCCCTATAAGGTAAAAAGATATGCTAATGTTATTAATTCTGAGAATCTCCGGCTTCAGCAACAAGTAGATCACATCTTACAGCTTGCTTCTCTTGACAGGGAAAATATCAGGATTAAATTCAAATTAGTCCAGGTAAACAGGGTAATCAATCAGTTGGTCGACCAGTTTAAAATGAAGCTGGAGTCAGGTAATGGACATATCCGGATGGAGTTGAATGCGGAGCAGGATGAAATATATACCGACCGTAATCACTTTACAAATATCCTTTCCAACTTAATCGACAATGCATTAAAATATTCAATGGATGAACCTGACATTACAGTAAGCACTACTCAGCACGAAAACGGGATACAGATTGCCGTTAGCGATAAAGGTGTGGGGATCAGACAAGAATTTCAAAAGCAAATATTCAGGAAACTTTACCGTGTCCCAACAGGTGACATCCATGATGTCAAGGGATTTGGAATTGGCCTGTATTATGTAAAGACCATAGTTGAAGCGCATGGTGGTAAAATCTCCCTTCAGAGTGAGATCAATAAAGGAAGTACTTTTATCATCTACATGCCTTTTAACGATAATAAAGAAAACAATGAATGAAAAACGCACATCCATTTTGCTGGTTGAGGATGATCCCAACCTGAGCATGGTATTACAGGATTTCCTGGAAATGTTATCGTACGACGTTACCGCTTGTATGGATGGAAATGAGGGACTTAGTGAATACAAGAAAGGCAATTTCGACCTATGCATTCTTGATGTTATGCTTCCGAAAAAAGATGGCTTCACCCTGGCTGAGGACATCAGAAAGGACAATAAGTCGATTCCTCTTATTTTTCTTACAGCCAAATCATTAAAGGAGGACCGGGTGAAAGGATTCAGGGTTGGGTGTGATGATTATATCACTAAACCTTTCAGTACAGAAGAGTTAAGTCTGAGGATCAAGGCGATTTTAAAAAGGTGTCAGAATATTTCTGATCTGATGCCAAAATCTGAAGCCAAATCCTATACCATCGGTAAATACTATTTCGATGTTGAAAATATGGTTTTGGGCATTGGGCACAATGAAAGGGTTCTTACGCGTAAAGAAACAGCCTTGCTCAAACTCCTCTGTGAACATAAAAACACCCTTGTGACCAGGGAATACGCATTGCGTGCTGTTTGGGGTAATGATGATTATTTCATCGGCAGAAGCATGGATGTATTCATTACCAAATTGAGAAAATACCTGGGAGAAGACCCCGGAATTTCAATCACCAATGTTCATGGTACTGGTTTCAAATTTGAAATTAAAGGAGAAGATTAGCTTAATTTCCACTCCATTCCCGGATTATTTCTTTATTCCGGACAGGTCAAGCACAAACGCATACTCCATAGCTGTCTCTTTGTACCTTTTAAACCTTCCTGAAGCACCGCCATGTCCATATTCCAGATTAGTCCGGAGTAATAATAATTCCTGATCCGTTTTCATGTCCCTCAACTTGGCCACCCATTTTGCAGATTCCCAATATTGCACCTGTGAATCATGCCATCCCGTGGTGATCAATAATGCAGGATAATCTTTAGCCTCGACATTATCGTAGGGTGAATAAGACAGGATATACTCATAATATTCTTTTTCCCTTGGGTCTCCCCATTCATCATATTCCCCGGTAGTTAAGGGGATACTCTCATCCAGCATGGTCGTGATGACATCCACAAAGGGTACTGCTGTGATGGCACCTTTATACAGCCCGGGCCGCATGTTGACCACTGCCCCCACAAGCAGGCCGCCTGCACTGCCTCCCTGGGCAAAACACAGTTCAGGCTTGCTATACTTTTGATCGATAAGATATTCAGTGCAGGCAATAAAATCAGTGAAGGTATTTTTCTTATTCAGCAATTTACCATCTTCATACCAGTCCCTTCCCAGCTCCTCTCCTCCCCTGATATGTGCAAGAGCCATCACGAATCCCCTGTCGAGCAAGCTTAATCTGGTTGAGCTGAAATAAGGATCCATACTGGAGCCATAGGAGCCATAACCATAGATTAACAATGGATTATCAGCATCCTTCACCAGGCCTTTTTTGTAAACGATGGATAATGGTATTTCTTTCCCGTCGCTGGCAAGAACATTGAACCTTTCCGATTGATAATCCTCACGATCATAACCGCCCACAACCTCCTGAATTTTAAGCAATTCCTTTTCTTTTGAGACCATATTATAGTCATAAATGGAATTGGGCGTAATCATAGATGTAAAACCATAACGAAGAATCCCGGTGTCAAATTCAGGATTTTTTGAGAGATAAGCCATATAAGCTGATTCTCCAAAATCGATATAATATTCATTTTTGCCCCCCCAATCAATGACCCGAATGTTTGAAAGCCCTTTAATCCTTTCATCCAGAACAAGGAAATTTTTAAAAATTTCAAAATCCTCAAATAAAACATCTGGTCTGTGGGAAATCACCTCTTTCCAGTTTTCAATCCCCGGGCTATCAATCAACACTTCCATTAAGCGGAAATTCTTTGCCTCATAATTCGTCCTGATATAAAACTTATCCTTATAGTGTGCGAGGAAATATTCAAGATCTTTCTGTCTTGGCTGAACGATTTTAAATTCTTCCAGGGGCTTATCCGCATTGATAAACCGGTATTCTGTGGATAAAGTGCTGTATGAACCGATGATGATAAGCTCTTTTGATTTGGAATTATAAGCAGAGGTGCTAAAGGTTTCATCATCCTCATAATATAATAACTCATCCTGGTTCATGTCCCCACCCAATTGATGCCTGTAAACTTTTTCAGGCCTCAAAGTCATTTCATTCTTTATCGTATAGAAAAGAGTCTGATTGTCATTGGCCCAGGCAGCATAGCCTGTGGTATTTGGAATAGCTTCCTGCAGGATCTCTCCTGTTTCAAGATTCTTAACATGCAGGGTGTATTTTCTTCGGCTCACCGTATCAACACCATAGGATATCATTTTATTGTCGGGGCTGACATTAAGGCCACTAAGGCTGAAAAAATCGTGGCCTTTAGCCATTTCATTGGCATTCAGCATAATTTCCTCTGCTGCCTCCAGGTTTTCCTTTTTTCTGCAATACACAGGATATTCCTGTCCTTCTTCATACCTTGAATAGTAAAAATAGCCATTGAGTTTATAGGGGACCGACATATCGGTTTGCTTGATCCTTCCTACGATCTCATTGTATAACTTATCCTGGAATTGCACCGTATGCTTTAACATGGCATCCGTATAGGCGTTTTCAGCCTTCAGATATTCCAGCACTTCAGGATTTTCGCGGTCCTTCATCCAGTAATAATTGTCGATCCTGGTGTCATCATGTATACTTAACTCTTTCGCTATCTTCCTGGCTACTGGTGGCTTCATAATTTCTTGATTCTGTTGACATGAATACAATAAAATAATCATGGTGGCCGCTGGTATTAATACACCACTGACCCTTACATTAAACTTGTTCATTGGTTTGGGATTTTTTGTTATGAACTAAAAGGTCAAACTTAAACCCAGGGCTGGCATGATCGGAAGCTGATAGATAACCTCTTTGCTATAACGGTTAACATAGAATACATTCTCCCTGTTAAATATATTGGTAAGGCTAAAGTTTATTTCAAGAACTGATCGCTCACTCAGGAAAAATGTTCTTTTGATGTCTGCATCAAGCCGCATGTAGTTGGGCAATCTTCCCTGGTTCAATTCACCAAGGATCAGGTCAAGCTCTCCATTAGCCGTGGTATAATTCGTATTTATTCCATTGCTAAAGTTGATGTGCTCGTAAAAGCCCTGGTTCTGTGTAAAAGGCAATCCGGATCCGAAATTCCACCTGACACTGGTTTCCCAGTTTTTGTTAGACCCAAATTTATAAACCCCAACAATATTAAGGTTATGCCTTCTGTCATAATGAGGATAATAATGGTGCAGTTCATCGTCCAGTCCTTCATAATACCTGTTTACATAAGCAAATGAATATGAAGACCAGATATAAAAGTTCCTCCAGTCAAATTTGAGTGTCAGGTCAATTCCTTCTGCGTCACCTTTCTCAACGATGAAATCAGGATCTGAATTATAAATTTTATTCCTGTTTATATTGAAAAGTTGCTGAAAATTCTTGTAATAGCCTTCAAGGTTCATGGATACATGATCTCCCAGGTCAAATTCCGCGCCCAAAACAAAATGCTGTGCTTTTTGATATTCATTCTTTATCAAATTACCATCAAATGATGGTGGGTGATCAACTTTACCTGAGATAAAAGCATAGAAGAGGTTAACAACATCCCTGTCGGATGTACCACTGATAATCGTTTGTGAATAGAGGCCTGCAGCCAGTTTCAATCTGAAGCGGTTTGTTACATTATACTTTACAGCCAATCTCGGCTCCGGCGATACTTCAGATAAGGTAGAATACCATTGCAACCTGAATCCGGGTTCAATGACAAACTTTCCAACTATCCACTTATATTTGACAAAGGCAGCGAATTGTGTGGTGAATTCAGCAGAAGGGTCTATTGTGGTATTGGCTGCATTCACATAAATCAAATCTGTCTTAAACCCCTGTAATTCAAGGCCGTACTGCAGGGTATTTTTGCCAAGAAAATAACTGAAGTTCAAACCCAATGAGAAGCCACTGATTTCACTTTCACGTTTCGGGAATACTTCATCTTCCATTGTAACTTTATAATCGGAATACGCAAAATGCCCTTCTATGAGTACAGGAGACCTTCCTGGTATTACAACAAAGTTGGCACCACCACCCCAGGATTTCCAGCCATAATTTGCAATTGATTTATATTGGTTAACCTGGTCATTAAAATTAAATCCGAAGAAATTAATTTTACTTCCATTGGCACCATGAATTGAGATCTTACCATATACATCCATGAAATTAAATGGCAGGCCGTCTTCATCAATATACTTGTAAAAAACTTTTGAGGATTGTTCCAGATAGGAAGTTCTGGCTGAAATAAGAAATGATGAGCTCCCCCGGTTAGGATCTTTTTGCTTTGCAATCGGACCTTCAAGCAGAATCTTTGCACCTATAGTACTGGCTGCAACCTTACCGGCTAATCTTTTCTTGTTTCCGTCCCTGGTCGTGATATCAAGTACGGAAGATACACGGTCACCATACTCAGCGTTAAAACCGGCAGTGTAAACATCGGCGTTCCTCAGGATATCCGTATCAAAAACGGAATATAAACCGATCGAATGGAAAGGCTGGTAGATGATCATACCATCCAACAATGTTTTATTCTGTATCGGGGTGCCTCCCCTGATATATAGTTGTCCTCCCTGGTCGCCTGTAAAGACAATGCCTGGCAGAACCTGCAGGTACTGTGCGATATCGGGAATACCTCCAATGGTCGGCAGCTCGCTGATCTGCTTGGGTGTGATCTTTATTACTGAAGCCTTGACCTCGGTCCTGGCGGACTGTCTTTCAGCGGATATTCTGACCGCATCAAGTTGTACCGATGATTTATTAAGAAAAAGGTTTTTATTGATAAGGTCATCCTTTTCGATGATTACAGCAATGCGTATAGTATCATAACCCAGGTAGGTAACAATAAGCTCGTAATCACCTACAGGAACTTTTGAGATGGCATAAAATCCATTGACGTCAGTCGCGGAACCATATGTTGTTCCCAGCAAGTAGACGTTGGTGAAGATGACAGGTTCGCCTGTTTCCTGCTCATAAACAAAGCCCCGGATCGTTCCGGTTTGGGCAAATGACTGTGGCAATGCAAGACATATGAATAGTCCTGCAAAGATTAGTGTGTGTATAAAAGATCGTTTACTCATAATCAGTCTAAAAGTAGGTCAAATTATACTATGAATTAATGCCAATTCCCGTCCGAATCTGCAAATCTATGATTTTTCAGGTATCTGCCATGGGAAATTGTGTCAATTGTCTTGTCTCTTAATTTTTTTCCAAAGAATGTAAAATGGTAACGACAGGAAAATAAACCTTTTCCATTCTCAATATTGGTAAAATCAGGAATATAAAAGTATTGTGTGGTGGCATTATACAAATTGATGTAGCGAAATAATTCTTCATTGGCAATAGTGAACATTTGATCCACGCCAACAGCTACACGTTTTACATTCGGGTTCACCGGAATACATTCTGACAGGTAGCGAAAATATTCCTTCGGTAACTGGGCATCTAATGTATCCTCCTTATTTGGTGCAATAAGTAAGGGATTTTCTCTTGGATACCAATCAACATATCTTCGGTATACCTTATCCTCATAATATTCCAGGTACAGGAACCTGATCGTCTTATGGTCATAGGACATGTGAAATAATGATCCATGATAATCAAGGATCTCCTGGCGATAACTTGCCGCGTAATAGGTTCTCCTGTCATCAAACTGGGAAACAATATTATTCTTCCCAAGTATTGAGGTTTGTGACCACAATTCAATACCCGTTTCCTTATTCCTGCACCGCAAAACATAATCACATTTTGTATTCAGTGGTGCAAAACTCTGGTAGAGGACATTATTTTCAGTTGTAAAAAGTCCTGTTTCTTTTGGGATTGAGAGAGTGGGTTCAAAGCAGATGGGGTTTCCAATCTGTTCACCATTATCCCATCGTTCCAGCATAACTTCCCATACACCAAATTTATATGTCACCGAATCCGGAACCCGGACATAGGCGTACGAATCTTCTGCCTGGTACAATCTGTTAATCCTGACATATTGAACGGTATCTTTGGGATTGAGCAGACAATAAACAACGGGGATTTCTCTGTATGGAGCGTTTTTTTCTAATTTCTCACATGCCGTAATGATCAAAATCAATAATAAGGATATAGTGATGTACTTCTTCATAATGGTTTGGCATCCTCGTCAGATCAACTGATCGGCAAATCTACATAATTCAGGTATAAAAATATAGATCATTTCAATGCCATCCAATAATTAATCAGGTTACGGTAGCAACCATTAAGTTTACGGTAAATAACAATAAATGGCATCAATACCTGACAACCTTGAAACTTGATATGGCAGAATCAAGCTCTATGGAAATGTTTTTTTCACAATCCGCGAAATTCTCTGAAACATAAGTGTTTTTTCCGACCTTATTGAATCCTCTGAGGCTTGTACTGGAAAGAAAAGTATCCGTATCAATTTCACAGGCCACATTTTCCGGGATAAGAATCTTAACTGCCGATGCACCGGTATTAACCTTAACTATGGTATTATCACAGCGATCACCAAGTTTAATGTCGATATAGGCAGCACCGCCATCAATCTTTATTTTTCTGACCCTATACTGACTCAGGTCCATTTCCACCCTTGCGGCTCCAATATCCAGGTCAAGCTCCCAAAGAGGGTTGGCATTTAAACTGAATCTTGCCTTGTTTCTAATATTACCGGAAAAGATTTGATGCTCTTCCAATACGATTTTTACTTTAACCTCATTATTGCTGATCTCAATCATCGACTCATATGGCCCGATATTCCCTTCTTTTTCAAATTCAAAAAGTTCGCTGGTATAGCCGGCGATCTCAAAAGAACCGGCCACTGCATCAAAAGCTAATGTCGCGACTTCAGTTTCATCATTGAAAGGTTCTTCAAAACTTTGGGATGACCAATGTTCATCATGGTACTCCTGCTTATCCTGCCAGCCAATCCAGGAATAGGACCGCCAATAGCCCGGACTAAAGTATAAAATGAGTAGTGTAAAGAGTATGGCTATTACAGTGAGGATCAATTTGACCGTAGTTTTGACCGGTAATATGGATATTCCAATCAATACCAGCACAAGGGGCCATAAGTGAAAAATATCCCTCCAGGAGAAATAAATAATATCAAAGTTCTTCAGAAAGAACAGGACGCCGGTTAATACCAGGATGACGCCCCAGAATACATTTCTGCTTTTCATGATAATTAATTTTTAGGTTTGATGTAGCTGCTGCGCAATAAAGCAATTCCGGCAACAATCAGTATGATTGGCCACAGGTCACCGAAGTCGATCCTTGGGATAAATCGGACAATTAAAAAGATTATACCCAATGATATCAGGATCAATCCGGCAATCAAGCTGCCATCATTCTTTCCTTTTGGCCACATATCAGGATGTGGACCTTTGGGATCTTTTGATCCCTGAGCACTATTTTCTTTTTCCATATCTGCCTGGTTTAGGTTAACAAATGATTCATCCTCAAGAGGTAATGCAATCCATAAAATGATATACAAAACTAATCCTCCTCCCCATAAAGCCATCAAAACGAACAAGAGCCTTACAATAAAAGTATCAATATTCAATGATCTGGCTATGCCACCAGCCACACCGCCAATGACCGTATCGGTCCGGCTTCTGGAAAGTCCTTTTTTGTATTCCATGTTTTTTATATCTATACAAATATAATTTAAAAATATGAGTTTTTGCTCATGAATGCATATACGGATATCATTCATTGTCAATTAACCTGTATATGATATTGGGTTCCGGAAGCAAACAAATGATCCACGACAACATCAAATAATATTACGGGACAGGTATATACATGGTTTAAAAATAATTATTTAGATAGTTCAATAAATTGCTTCGAAACCCTTCGGCAAATCATAATTTTTGCTAAATTTACCAGTTCATCAAAAATTGCGAAAATCAAATTAATTATCCGTAGTATGAGGGGGGAAAAAATACGTATTGTTAATGGAAGTTTAATCGTACCCAGGTTCCCAACAATACCTTTTATTGAAGGAGATGGCACAGGGCCTGATATATGGGCCGCAGCCATCCGTGTATTCGACGCTGCTGTTGAAAAAGCCTATAATGGAGAACGCAAAGTTATATGGAAAGAAGTGTATGCCGGAGAAAACTCATTTAATCGTTTCGGTGAATGGCTTCCACAAGAAACAATAGATGCTTTCAAAGAGTATCTGGTAGGCATTAAAGGGCCTTTAACAACACCTGTCGGTGGTGGGATCCGGTCCTTGAATGTGGCCTTAAGGCAAATGCTTGATTTGTATGTTTGCTTAAGGCCCGTAAAATATATCAAAGGTGTTCCATCACCTGTCAGAAAGCCAGAGGATGTGGACATCGTTATTTTCAGAGAAAACACCGAGGATATTTATGTTGGTATTGAATGGATGGAAGGATCTCCCGAGGTTGAGAAGGTCATCCGGTTCATCGAAAACGAAATGGGTGTCAAGAAAATTCGCTTTCCGAAAACTTCGGGAATCGGAATTAAGCCCATATCCAGAGAAGGATCATACCGCCTGGTCAGGGCTGCCATTCAGTACGCGCTTAAAGAAGGGCGTAAGTCAGTTGCACTTGTACACAAGGGTAACATCATGAAATTTACCGAAGGTGCATTTAAGAATTGGGGTTATGAACTTGCTACAGAAGAGTTCCGTTACGACATTGTCACACAGCGTGAGAGTTGGATAATCGGCAACAAAGATCATAATCCGGATCTTTCAGTTGAAGAAAATGCCATGTTGATTGAACCGGGATATAACATGATGACTGACAATCAAAAGAAAGAGATTATTACCGAGGTTGAAGAGGGTTTAAAACTGATGCCTTCACATGGTAAGGGACAGTGGAAAAACAAATTAATGATTAAGGACGCTATTGCTGATATCACGCTCCAGCAAGTGCTTACACGGGCAAATGAGTTTGAGGTCGTCGCCACGATGAACCTGAATGGCGACTACCTGTCAGATGCACTGGCTGCCCAGGTTGGCGGCATCGGGATTGCCCCCGGGGCCAATATCAATTATGTAACCGGGCATGCAATTTTTGAGGCCACACATGGCACCGCACCTAAATATGCAGGTCTCGACAAAGTGAACCCGGGTTCTGTGATCCTCTCGGGTGCAATGATGTTCAAATTCATGGGTTGGGATGAAGTCCATGATCTCATTTGGAATGGCATCATAAAATCCATTGAACAAAAGAAGGTCACCTACGACTATCATCGTATGATGGAAGGTGCGACCCTGCTAAAATGCTCAGAATTTGGGGATGCGATAATTGAAAACATGTAATGATACAAACTTGAAAAAGGAAAAAAGATGGCTGGCTTAAAGGAAAAACTATATGACAAGATATTGGAATGGAGACCAAGAACAAAGAAGCTATTGCAAGATCATAGCGATGTTGTTGTTGATCAGGTTACGATTGGAAAACTACTTGGAGGAATGCGGGGATTAAAAAGCCTTGTAACAGATATATCCTATCTTGATCCGGATGAAGGGATCAGGTTCAGGGGATACACACTTCAGGAAGTATTTGAAAAACTGCCCAAGCCCCAAAAAAGCGAAATGCCATACGTTGAAGGCTTAATGCATCTGCTGCTGACAGGAGATATTCCCACCAGGAAGGAAGCAGAAGATCTAGTGGATGAATTCAGCAAACGAAGGATATTACCACGTTATGTTTATGAAGTTATTGATGCCTACCCTTGCTGTAGTCATCCCATGGCCATTTTTTCTTCAGCTATTCTTAGTATGCACCGTGAGTCATTTTTCAAAAAGAAATATGAAGCGGGTATCAATAAGAAAGACTTGTGGGATCCAATGTTTGAGGACTCATTAAACTTATTGGCCAAACTTCCTGAGATTGCTACCTATATATATGCAAAATTATACCGTGATGGTAACCGTATCCAATCCAACCCGAACATGGATATGGGAGGTAATTTTGCATTTATGATGGGCAAGGAAAAACCTTATGATGATGTGGCACGAATGCATTTTATCTTACATAGTGACCATGAAAGTGGGAATGTAAGTGCCCATACCGGTCATCTTGTAGCAAGCTCTCTTTCAGATATTTACCTCAGCGTATCAGCAATGATCTGTGGTCTGGCCGGACCCCTTCATGGCCTGGCCAACCAGGGTGTGCTGATGTGGCTGCATGAATTGATGGACCGTCTGGGCGGAGAAGACCCAACCGAAGAAGAACTGACTCAATATGTTTGGGATACCCTGAATTCAGGGCTGGTGATACCAGGATACGGCCATGCTGTACTTCGGAAAACTGACCCCCGGTATCTATTGCAAAGAGAATTTTCCTTGAAGCATCTTAAGGATGATAAGATATTCAAGTATGTAGACATGCTTTACAAAATTGTACCTCCGATTTTACAGGAGCAAGGAAAAGCCAAGAACCCCTGGCCTAATGTCGATGCCCAGTCCGGTGTTATCCAGTGGCATTATGGTGTAAGGGAATACGACTTTTACACGGTATTGTTCGGCATTGGCCGCTCTATCGGGATCTGTGCCAACGTGATCTGGGACCGTGCCCTGATGTACCCCCTGGAAAGACCGAAGTCATTAACCACAGACATGCTTGAAGAGATTACAGGCATCAAGAAAAACGATTAGTTTTTATTCATCCGGTAAGGTGTGTCGTTACAATACCGGTTTTTCTTCCTGGATCTCGTACAATTGCCTTTCGGAATAAACAATTTGACTGAGACATATAAATCCAGTCCCGTAAAATTTGTCAGGTTAAAAAACCCGAGTATTTTGTCAGTACCGACAGTAAAATTGTAAAACCTGACAGCAGCTCCAATCCGGGGGTTTCTGTAATCATAGAGAGAGACAGGCAGCATAAATCCCAGCGCCCCGGTCTCATATCTTGGTGTAATGGCCAGAATGGATGGTCTGTATATATATGCCTTGCCAAGACGAACAGGTTGAACCCAGGTAGCATTCAAATAAATGGCATTCCGGTAATGATAATCAAACTGCACACTCACAGCAGCGGGAAGAGCAATAGAAAATTCTCTGGCTGTCATTGCACAGCCTGGATCTCCACAAAACTTATCGCTTAAGGCCTCACTGATCTCATTCAGGTTATCGTAGGTTCCGAACAATGAATCTACATTTTCCAAGAGCGCCTGACCATCAGCAAATTGATACAATCGTGCATTGTCTGTGAACCTCACCGATCCAAAATCGAGCAGAGAAAATCCAATTCGATAATCATAGGCATCAAACTGCTGCTGGCAGAGTTTCCGGTACTTCATATTAGAATGTCCCCTTTTATTGCGCTGATAAGTTACACCC
>JAUXCL010000079.1 GCA_030618905.1 Bacteroidales bacterium
ACAATAGCGGTAGCCTGCTGCCTTCTCAACATGGCACCAGCAATTTCAGAGGCATAGGCCAGGTAGGCGATCCTTGCTTCAATCACATGAACACCTGCAATTGCAAGTCTTTCCCGGATTTCTTCTTCCAGCATATGGTTTACTTCCTCCCCACCTGAGCGAAGAGTGATCTCAGCGCCTTCATCATCAAAATTATCGTATGGATAATGTCCGGCCAGCTTACGAATGGCAGCCTCAGTCTGGATATCTACAAAATGTTGATAGTCATCCACATCAAAGGCAGCTTTGTAAGTGTTTTCCACTTTCCAGACCAGTACGATCCCGATCATGACTGGATTTCCCACTTTATCATTGACCTTAATGGGATCACTCTCCAGGTTACGGGCCCGCAATGAGATCTTTTTCCTGGTAAAAAAAGGATTGACCCAGAAAAAACCATTATTCTTTGCGGTTCCCTTGTATGCCCCAAAAAGGATCAGTACCATCGATTCATTAGGATTGATGACCATAAACCCGGGTATGCAGAACAATCCAATGGCCACCAGGATGAATAATAAGAAAAATTTTATCATTACTATACCCAGGATAGGCAGGATGATGAGCAATAATGTAATGGTTAGCATCAGATAACCATTGGCCGGTGAATAATTTTTTTCTTCTTTCATGAGAATATGATTTAGATTTATAATGATATTAATTTGATATTACAATGATACAACATTTTTTTGCATTTGTCAAGGGTTTTTCTATTATTTTTGACCTGGCTATCAATGAGCACCTCATTTAAACCACTATGCTGCATGAAAACATACAAACATCTATTCTTTGACCTGGACCGGACCTTATGGGATTTTGATAAAAATGCCGATGAAACTTTCAAAATTATATACAGCAAGTATGGTTTACAGAATCGGGGTGTCAGTTCATTGGAAGCTTTTCGTGAAGTCTATGAGAAACACAACAACCTTTTATGGAGCTTTTACCGCAAAGGGGAAATTAAAAAAGTCATTCTGAATGTTCGACGTTTTGAGATGTCCCTGAATAATTTCGGGATCCAGGATACTACCCTGGCCTGTGATATTGCCGATGAATACACCAGCATGGATCCAAACAGGATATATCTGTTTCCAAACACCATTGAAACGCTGGAATATCTCTTCCCGAAATACAAACTACACCTGATCACCAATGGCTTTGAAGAAGTCCAATATCCAAAGATTGCCTTATCCGGCATGAAGAAGTTTTTTGACCAGGTGATCACTTCAGAAGAAGCGGGATGCAAGAAACCGGAAAAGGATATATTCTACTTTGCTTTTGAGAAAACAGGGGCTACTCCTGAAGAAAGTATCATGATCGGTGATGACCTGGAAGTTGATATCCTGGGTGCCAGGTCGGTTGGAATGGACCAGGTTTATGTAAATTATCATCACAAGGAGCATGATGAAGAAGTGACCATGGAGGTCAATGACCTGATTTCACTTACAGGGTTATTCTGATCAGGACGGGAATTCGGCGATCTTATGTTTCATGGCTCTCACCCCCTGGTTAAGTTCCACTAAAATATTGCAATCAGTCGGGAGGATCAGATCAACACGTGAACCAAATTTGATAATGCCTAATTTATCCCCCTGGGTTACTTTCAAGCCAGGGCTTGCTTTACATATTATCCTTCTGGCCATAATGCCGGCAATCTGGCGAACCATAATTCTATGTCCGTTGGTGGTTTTCAGCACCACTGAGGTCATTTCATTCTCGAGGGAAGCTTTCGGAAGGTATGCCGGGTGATGTTTGCCGGGGTAATGCCGGATATATTCAACAGTCCCATTCACCGGGCACCAGTTAACGTGCACATTCAGGGGCGACATGAATACCGAGACCTGTATACGTTTATCATTGAAGTACTCAGTCTCTTCAATCTCTTCTATGGCTACCACTGCTCCATCTGCAGCACTGAAAATCGTGTGATCATCCGGCATAAAAATTCTTTTAGGCACCCTGAAGAACCTGACAACGAGCGCTATAAACACAAAGGCAATACCGTACAAGAGATAATGAATAATGCTTTGTACAGGAAATATCAGGTTAATGCATAGCAAAATAATCAGGACCAGGGCCAGGATTACCAGAATGGGGATATAGCCGGCTTTATGGATATACATTATGCAATCAAATAATAATAAAACAATACGGCAGGTGCCGAGAACAACAATCCATCGAAACGATCAAGCACACCACCATGGCCTGGCAGCACTTTCCCTGCATCTTTCATGTTAAAATTCCTTTTGAACAGGGATTCTGCCAGATCACCGAAGGTGCCAAATACAATGATAATAACTCCAACAACTAACCAGTGCAGTAAAGAAATATGGCCGAAGAAATACGCAACGGCGCCTGCAACACCTAAAGTGATAATGCCTCCCAAAATTACACCTTCCCAGGTCTTTGACGGGGAGACTTCCGGAAAAAGTTTCGTTCTTCCAAATAAGCTACCACCCACATAAGCCATGGTATCATATACCCAGCTTAAAATAAAATACCCGAGTAGGAAGATTGGGTTATAGTCTTTGCTTAGCGGATCAAAATCATATAAAAAGTTCAACAATGCAAATGGGATAGCTATATAGATAATCCCCAGAATAATATATACTGAATTGCGAACGGCAGATGATCTGTCCCTCACCAGTTCAAGCATAAAAATCAGGTTGATTACGATAAAATTGATCAATAACCAATTTATGGATATCATACCCATAGCGAATAAAGCAAAACTCATGTACAAAACCGCACCTGCAACTAATCCGGTCAGGATCAGATGAGAACTGGCATTTTGCAGGATCATCCTGTAAAACTCAAAAAGTGCAAACAGTGTAAAAACCAGAAACAAGATGGCAAAAGGATACGGGCTCCACAGCAAAGAGCATATTATCAGCACGGTAAACACAAACCCTGTAATTGTCCTTTGTATAAAATTCTTCAATACTTTAATGTTTGATCATTATTCCAATATGTTAAAAATCCCTCATCAGGCATCAACCAGGAAAACATACAGGTTTTTGGGGCCATGGGCACCCATCACCAGGGTTTTTTCAATATCTGCTGTCCTGCTTGGACCCGTAATGAATGTAATCATTGAGGGTAATGCATTTTGATACTTTTTCCTGAGGTTTATCATGGCATCTTTAATGTCAGGAACGATTTGTGAAGTAAAAGCCAGGACGATATGTGTTTCAGGAAAAACATTCATCCTTCTGCCCGATTGACCTTTTGATGAAACTACGATACTTCCGTACCTCGCAACCAGGTATTCACATCCGGTAAGACCAGCTTCTGCCTTATGAAATGCGGTCTCACTAAATTTATATGGAATCCGGGCTTGTTTAAGTAAAAGGTGGATCTTTTTATCGGCACATTGAATAAAATTCCAGTTCTTTTCCGCAATGAGTAAATTGAGTTTTTCTGTAAACTTTTCAATGCTGTCACAAAAAATAAAATTTCCTGATGCTTTGGTCAGCTCCTGGGCAAATGTAATATCCAGCGTATCTTCAAAATCATAATAAACTGAAGATGTAAAATCCAGGTCTTTGATGGGCTTGTCCTGCTTGTTAAGCAAGGCATTCCTGATTTTTTTTAGTATTTTTTCCCTGGAGGAGCTTTCTTCCATAGTTAATAATGCTTGGGGAGTATCATTAATGGCTTAAGCCTCTTTTTGTTCGCTATCGACGTTCTCCGATGTCTTTTCTTCTTTCGGGGACTCTTTTTCTTCCTCTTTAACACCAACCTTTTCGCCTGCTCCATTGAGCTCCGCAGCCACGTCATTTTCTTCAGACAGGATTTCTTCCACCACCCAGGGTCTTTTTCCAAAGACCTCTTCCAGATCCTCACTGAATATAACTTCTTTTTCAAGTAACCTGTTGGCCAATTGGGTTAAATTGTCCTTATTATCTTTCAATAGTACAACGGCCCGTTCATAAGCCTTTTCAACCAGCTCCTTGATTTCTTTATCAATGATCTCGGCTGTCTTTTCACTAAATGGCTTATGGAAGGAATATTCCTGCTGACCGGTTGAATCATAGTAAGAGATGTTTCCGATCTTATCATTCAGTCCGAAGTACACTACCATGTTATATGCTTGTTTGGTAACCTTCTCCAAATCATTTAATGCACCGGTTGAAACCATGCCAAATATGATCTTTTCTGAGGCACGGCCACCCAATGCAGCGGTCATTTCATCAAACATTTGGTCAAAAGTGGTAATCTGCCTTTCCTCGGGAAGATACCATGCTGCACCCAGGGCCTTACCCCTGGGGATGATCGTTACTTTCACCAGTGGATGGGCGTGCTCTAATAGCCAGCTCACCGAAGCATGACCGGCCTCATGGAAAGCAATAACATTTTTCTCTTTTGGTGAAATGATCTTATTTCTTTTTTCCAGTCCACCGATTATCCGGTCGATAGCATCCATAAAATCCTGACGGCCTACCACTTCTTTATCCTGCCTGGCGGCGATCAAGGCGGACTCGTTACACACGTTGGCTATATCGGCACCAGAGAACCCTGGTGTTTGTTTCGCCAAAAAAACAACTTTGATAGAATCATCCATTTTGATTGGACGCATGTGGACTTTAAAGATTGCCTTACGCTCCTCAAGGTCAGGAAGTTCAACATGAATTTGCCTGTCAAAGCGGCCTGCACGTACCAGTGCACGGTCAAGGATATCAGCCCTGTTGGTAGCGGCAAGGATGATCACCCCCGTATTGCTGGAAAAGCCATCCATCTCTGTCAGGAGTTGGTTCAGTGTATTTTCCCTTTCATCATTGGCTCCGGTCATGGGATTTTTACCCCTGGTGCGTCCGATGGCATCAATTTCATCAATAAAAATGATGCAGGGGGCTTTTTCTTTGGCTTGCTTAAACAAGTCTCTCACCCTGGATGCACCAACCCCGACAAACATTTCCACGAAGTCGGAACCGGAAATGGAGAAGAAGGGCACTTTTGCTTCACCTGCAACTGCTTTGGCCAGCAAGGTCTTACCTGTTCCGGGAGGGCCCACCAATAATGCCCCTTTAGGAATCTTGCCTCCCAATTTGGTATATTTTCCCGGATTTTTCAGGAAGTCAACAATCTCTTTAATTTCGATTTTGGCCTCTTCCAGACCGGCTACATCCTGAAAGTTTATCGTAACACTGGTGGATTTATCAAAAAGCTGTGCTTTTGATTTTCCAATATTAAATATTTGTCCACCTGCACCGCCGCCGCCCCTGCTCATCATACGCATGATCAGCAGCCATACCCCGACAAGAACGGCAATGGGTATCAGCCAGCCCAACAGCTCCCCGCCCCAGTTTCTGCGGTTTTCTGCATCAATATACACCTGATCCTCCGAACCCTCCTGGACTTGCTCTACCTGCTTGTAAAAAACCTCAGGAGATGATATTTCGTAAAAATACTGGGGCTGATCACCGCTTCCCAATCCCCGCTCACGTATATCTTTATATTTGTCCTTAGAAAGCTGGTCTTGCTTGATATAGATCTCAGCAGTTTCTTTATTAACCAGGATGATCTTTTCCACATCCCCACTCTGTAACATTTCCTTTAGATCACGCCAGTCGGTCTTCTTGGCATTGCCCGTCATATTCATGATATAAACTGCAAAGAATATCACTGCCAGCAAGCCATATATCCAGTAAAAATTAATTTTATTCTTGGGCCCCTTACCTTTGGATAAGTTATTTTGCTTATTGCCAGGGTTTATCCCTTTTTGATCATTATCTGTCATTATGTCTCCTATCCTCCGAAAATTTGTTCAAATCAAATATCATCACTGATGTGCTCAACTTTAGCATCAGCCCATAGTTCCTCGAGTTTATAGAATTTCCTGGTATCCTGCTGAAAAATATGAACTACGGCCTTCACATAATCTAACAAAATCCATTCCGCATTTTCAAATCCTTCCTGTTGCCATGGTTTTTCCTGAATATCTTTCCTGACCGTATCTATCACGGAATCAGCGATGGCATCAACCTGGGTCTTTGAAGTGCCATGACAAATAATAAAATAGTCAGTTACAGCGTTTTCAATTTTATCAAGATGAATACAAATGATTTCGTATCCTTTTTTCTCTTCTATACCTTTGATGATTGATCTTACAAGTGCCTGCTTGTCTTTTGCTAAGGTTTTCGCCATTAAAACTGCTTATTTTAGGCAAAAATACGGAATTTTGATACTCAATAAATAATAAAATACCGCTTAAATATAAAACAATATATTTAGTGAGATTGTTTAAGCTTTTGTAAACCTCTGATTAACAAAGATGGTCCTCACCCCGATCGGACATAGTAGAATTGAGTTGGAGGCAGTTAGTTCGACCAATAACTACACCATGCATTTACTTGAAAAACAGGATGTTGCAGAAGGCACTGCAGTGATTACGAGTTTTCAGACCAAAGGCAAAGGACAGGATAAAAACCTATGGGTAAGTGATGCCGGAACCAATCTTTTATTCAGTATTGTACTTTATCCAGGATTTCTGCCTGCTGCAGAGCAGTTTATCCTGAACAAGGTCCTTTCCCTTGCTATTCTCGACTTTATCAAATTATATATCCCCCGGAGTAAGGGTACGATAAAATGGCCCAATGACATTTATACCGGAGAAAAAAAAGTTGCGGGGATCCTGGTTCAGAACAGTATCAAGGGAAATCATATAGAACATAGCATCGCTGGTATTGGGGTTAATATCAATCAGGAAATATTCCCTGATTTTGCACCTCCTGCTACATCTCTGAAAATTGAGACCGGCAGGGAACAGGATTTGCGAAAATGCACTGATGCACTCTTCAAGAAGATTGAATTGAGATACCATCAGCTAAGGTCGGAAGCCAAAGAAACCATCCACTGGGATTATCTGCATGCGCTATTTCGCTTCAACACCTTACACAATTACCAAATCAATCAGCGTAAGTTTCAGGCAAGGATCATAGGTGTGAATGAATATGGCAAGTTAATCCTGGAAGAAAAAAATAAGTCAAGGCTGGAGTGTGATATCAAGGGGATTCGCTTCTTGCCGGATTGATCAGGCGAACTGGTTCCTGAGCTGGTCTATCATATGATCAATCAGGTTCTGCAAGGGTCTTTTAGCCATCATGGCCAGCATATCAGATAAGGCTCCATCAAATTCAATAAATACTTCTTGCTGATCATTGGCCTGCTTAACCTTGAAATGCAGATCAAATTCAAATGGAACCTTCCCGTCAGAATGAATATGGATCAATGAATTCCTGGTGCTTTGCATAATTTTCATCCCGATATCGGTCATGCCGGGTATGGTAAAACGGCAATGATCCCTGGTGGCTTCCCAATTCGTGATCTGTTCGGGCATCAACTGCTTATAATTTTGCATATCCTCCAGGAAATCAAAAAGGGAGCCGGCATCAATCGGAACATTAACTTTATTACTGGAGATCTTCACTTTATAATCTGATTACTTTTTCCAATTTTGCGGATCTTTTTGCCATTTGCGCAAGGAGTCAATTTCAGTATCGTGAATATAGTTGCTTTCAACAGCAGATTTAATAAGCGTTGGATAATCTGACAAGGTATATAATATGCATTTTTCCTTTTTAAAATTCTCTTCAGCGATGTCGAGTTTATAAGAAAAAATGGCAAGCATTCCTTTTACATTACAATCGGCATCTTTCAATGCTTTAACCGCATTCAGGCTGCTTTTTCCGGTGGATACCAGGTCTTCAATAACCAGCACATTATTTCCCGGGTTCACAACGCCTTCGATCTGGTTCTCCATTCCGTGTGATTTCTGGGCTGTCCTGATATATACAAAGGGTAGATCAAGGTCCTGCGCCACCAATGCACCCTGTGCAATACCGCCTGTTGCCACACCAGCAATCACATCTATGGAACTGAACTCCTCCTGTATGATCTTCACAAATTCCTGGCGGATATATGTCCTGACCCGAGGATAGGATAAGGTAATCCGGTTATCGCAGTAGATGGGTGATTTTATCCCGGAAGCCCAGGTGAATGGCTTATTAACGCTTAACTTAACGGCTTTTATCTGGAGCAGGTGTTTCGATACCCTTTTTGCTGTTTCCCGGTTGTAGATCATGGATCAAAAGTAGCACAAATTTTATTTACTTTTACACTGACTAAATCATGGTATCATGAAAAAAACAGCCGTCTTTCCAGGATCTTTTGACCCCATCACCAAAGGGCATGAATCCATCATTAAAAGGGCTATTCCGCTTTTTGATGAGATCATCATTGCCATTGGAATCAACACTGAGAAAAAGCATTTTTTCCCGGTAGAGCAACGTCTGAAATGGCTGGAACTGGTTTTCAAAGATTATCCCAGCATTTCAATTACACAATATGAGGGATTGACGGTCGACTTTTGCAGGGAAAAAGGAGCCAGATACATCCTCAGGGGCTTAAGGACTTCTGCCGACTTTGAATTTGAAAGAAGCATCGGTCAGATCAATAAAAAGATATACCCCGATGTCGAAACCATCTTTCTGCTAACCACTCCGGAATACACGGCATTAAATTCATCGATTGTCAGGGATATCCTTCGGAATGGAGGTGATGCCAGTCCTTTTGTCCCGGAAAATGTCACCTTTTAACTTTCAATAAAAGTGCACAATCGACGTTAAGCATAATACCATAATTTTTCTGAAATGGGTAAGGCCTTTAGATTTGCTGTCTTTTTTTGCATCCTCTCCTTTGCTCCACTCCTGGTAGTTGCAGACTCAGTTACGATCAGTGGAAAAGCAGAAAGCGGAGCCGGTAAGCTGGTCAGGGTGATAAAATTGTCAGATCAGATCTCCAAATTGGAAGAGGTGATATCAACAGGCACTGTAAATGCCGATGGGACATTTGCACTCAGTGTTGACATCACGGAAACGCAGAGTACAGTTTTGGAGATAGGCCTCCAACGGGGAGAAATTTACCTTCAGGCGGGGCATCAATATATAGTAAATGCCAAATACATCAAAGAAGATTATCATGTCACCCTTACCCATCAGGAGAACCTTGAGCTTGAAATCCAGGACTCCCGGGAACCTGGTCTAAATACATTAATCCAGGATTTTAACAACATGTATAATCAGTTTATGCTGGACAATTTCAGTACTGCTTACGGAATGCTTAACAAAGCCAGGGTCACTGAACTGATAGACACGGTCAATGAACATTACAAGGACATTTATCAGCCTTATTTCAGGGCATATATCAAATACAGGATCGCTTTGCTGGAACTGTCCGGACGTGTAAAGAGCAAAGAAATGCTTGCCAATCAATATTTTATGGGGCAGCCCATTCTATACGACAATATTGAGTACATGGAATTTTTCAATCAGTATTTCAGCCAGTTATTAATCACATCCTCACAGACCATATCAAACCAGGAATTATTGTCTCTTGTAAATGAGGAGTTAGATTATCATGGCTTGGAGGAAAAACTCCAATTATTTCCTTTCCTTGCTGATAAACAGTTCAGGGAACTCGTCTTATTGAAGAGCCTTAAAGACTTATTTTATACCACAGGCTTTGACAGGAGAAATATCCTCAAATACCTCAGTCAGCT
>JAUXCL010000065.1 GCA_030618905.1 Bacteroidales bacterium
TATAAAACGATGAAAGCAAGGCAAGGAATATGGCAATCACCACAATAAAGAAAGATTTCAGAATTACTTCCACCGGTACCCTGCTGAAATCCAATCCCACATTACCTACCAGGCTGAGGGTCAGGCCAACCACAATAAACACAATGCCGGTTATACCGGCAACTCCAAAGCCGGGAATGGCAAATATTTCTACTGCTATCAAGACCACCCCAGCGATAAAAAGCAGGATTTCCCAATGATTAGCAAGTCCTTCCAAATACAGGGGTGCAAAATAGAATAACGCAGCTACCACAGAGGCAATAATTGGGAAGCCAACACCTGGAGTCTGGAGTTCAAAGTATATTCCGCCAATGATGATCATGATCAGGAGGCCGCTGACAATAGGGTTTACCAGGAAACCTATGATCTTGTCCATGGGTTTCAATTCCTGTTTAATAACCTCATATTCAGCTATACCTGCATGTTGCATAATGTCCTGTATACCCTCCACTTCTGCTTCACAAAAACCATATTTCAGTGCCTCGGATGTGGTGAGTGTCAGGACTTTACCTGTATCACTAATGCCCTTGATATAGATGTCAGGGTCTACCATGGCCTGGGCAATTTCCGGGTCGCGGCCATTTGCTTCAGCAGTGGCCCGCATCCATGAGCGCATATAGGATTGATATTTATCCGGAACGGGCTTACCAGTTTGATCAACAACAGTTGCGGCACCGATACTCGCAACCTCATCCATGTAAATACTATCACAGGCTATGGCAATCAATGCACCGGCAGAGGCTGCATTATTATCGATATAGACATATACCGGGATCTTGCAATCCAGGATTTTTGTGCGGATGGAATCAGCAGCATCAACCATTCCTCCGTAGGTGTTCATATGGATGAGTACGATATCGGCATTTAACTCCTTTGCTTCCTCAAAAGCCATTTTTGTAGTTCTCCACACCGGTGGGGCAATATTTTCTTTGATGTCAAACTTATAAACTTTATAAACTGCCGGTTCCTGAACATCTTCCTGGGCTATCATAGATAATCCCGGGTAGAACAACAAAAAGAGGCAGAAGATGATTTTAATAATAATATTAGGATGTGTATTCATGATTTTAAATTGATCAGGCTAAAATTAATGCTTCTGGCGGTAAAGTTTTTTCCAGGCATTCCTTTGCCAGTAATTTCTTTTCCAGGTCTTTCCCCAGGTGATATTGGTCCATAATCGTTCATGAAAATAGTAAAACAGGATTTTTGCGATGAGCTCAACGATCGTAATAAATGAGGCTGTTTGCAGCACCTCATTGAATGACTTTTCAGAATATCGCCGAAAGATCACAAACACGACCATGAAAGTTATCGCAGATGCAATCACCCTCCAGGTAATCGCTTTCACCACACTTCGAACTGGATTTTCTTTTGAAATGGACTTATTAGCCTTGTCTTTTTTTTTCTTTACCATGAAGAATGGGAAATTGACGATTCAATACACAATATTAGCTTATTTTGATTATCTATCCAAAACAATTACGGACAAGTGTCATGAATTCATGATGAATATGACCATTGGTGCTGACAATTTCTTTTTTAAACAGGAAATCTGTATCATTTTTGAAATTCACAACCTGTCCTCCTGCTTGTTTAATGATGAATGCACCAGCAGCAATATCCCATGGATTCAGCCCATACTCAAAGAAACCATCAAAACGCCCGCAGGCGACATAAGCAAGGTCTACGGCTGCTGAACCCATTCTCCTGACCCCCCTGGCCTTTTCCAGGCTTTCTTTGAATAATGCCAGATAATTGTCCAGGTGGCTGTAATCATAATATGGGAAACCGGTGGCCAGAAAGGCCTGGTCCAGCTTATTTGTTTCTGAAACCTTAATAGCCTTTTCGTTTAGAAAGGCCCCTCCTCCTTCCCAGCCGTAAAAACATTCATCGTTATTGATTTCGTAAACGACTCCGGCGATGATCCTTTGCTTATGCATTAGCGCTATGCTGATGGAGTATATTGGGAGATGATGTATATAATTGGTAGTACCATCCAGTGGATCGATGATCCATGTGAATTCTCTTTGAGATTGCTCAACAGTGTCTTCTTCCGTAATAAATCCTGAACCTGGTATGATTTTGCTGAGCTCACTTACAAGATGTCGCTCAGATTCTTTATCGACATAGGTCACGAAATTATTCCTGCCCTTGATCTGTATATCCCGGGCTGTAAATTTGGCTGCCTCTTCTTGTATAAACAGGCCTGCATCCCTGGATAGATCGCATACTTGCTTGGTGATCTGTTCAAGATTCATTTAATTCCTTATAATATTTTACCGCGGAAGATATGGTCCTGCTCAATTTCTTCCAGCTTAATCTGAATAATTTTGTTAATAAGGGTTTTATCAAAATCTACTTTCACCCTGATATAGTTTTCCGACCAACCCTGTATGCTTCCGTCGTGATGATCAGACTCAAATAAAACATCAACTGTTTTTCCTGTGTTTTGATGATAAAAGTACTGCTTCTTTTCTTCTGAAATGACATGCAATTTTTTACTCCTTTCTTTTTTGATGGAAGAAGCTATGATGCTACCCATTTTTGAGGCCCGGGTGTTTGGCCTGCTGGAATAAGTGAACACATGCACATATGATAATGGGGCACCCTTAACGTATTCGGCAGTAATATTAAAATCTTCATCTGTTTCACCGGGAAATCCAACAATAATATCAGCGGCAATACAAGCATCAGGCATCAGGGACTTTATCTTTTTAACCCTGCTGTCGAAAAGCCTTAAATCATATTTTCTGTTCATGGCTTTGAGCATTTCGTCTGAACCGGATTGCAATGGAATATGGAAATGTGGGAGGAACTTATTTGATACATGGATCAATGCAATCATTTCATCCGTTAAGAGGTCTGGTTCTATGGAAGATAGTCTGATCCTTTCTATGCCATCAAGGTTCTCCAACTCCTGCATCAAGGCAAATAAAGTCTCCTGGTGTTGTTTCCCAAAATCACCGATATTGACACCTGTTAAGATGATCTCTTTGGCGTCGGATTCAGCAATTTCCCGTGCAGTTTCCAGCGTCTGAGCAATACTATTGCTTCTGCTCAGCCCCCTGGCCAGCGGAATGGTGCAATAAGCACAAAAATAATCACAGCCATCCTGTATCTTCAGAAAGGAGCGTGTCCTGTCGCCAGATGAATAAGCCGGGTAGAATTCTTCACTTTTTAATATTTCCGAAGTAAAAATTTTCTCTTTTGGAAAAGAAGATTGCCTGAGGATTTTGTCCAGGTGATCATAAAGCTGGTACTTTTCATTATTACCGAGGATAAGGTCAACTTCTTCGAAGAGATTCAATTCCCCGGGTTTCAATTGTGCAAAACATCCAATTACAGCCACCTTTGCATCCGGGTTCCTTTTTTTTACCTGGCGGATGGCTGCCCTGCACTTCTTTTCTGCATTACCTGTGACCGAACAGCTGTGGATAACGTAAACATCGGCGAAATCCTTATGATCTACTGACTGGAACCCATTTTCCTGAAATTTCCTGGCCAACATGGATGACTCTGAAAAATTCAATTTGCAACCAAAAGTTTGAAAAGCAATCCTGGGCTCTGCCATTTCACAAAGATAAAGCAAATATGCAGGATACAGGATACAGGATGCAGGATACAGGATACAGAATGCGGGATGCAGGATGAGTGAACAGCTCAGACTGTTTTGGTTTTGGCGGAAATTTGTTGGAGTACAATACCGCCAACAATAAAAACCAATCCTATCCAGGAAGTGATCATGATCTTTTCTCCAACAAATATGGAAACGAATATGAGAGATAGAAAGGGAGAGATGTATATCAGGTTAGAGACTTTTGCAGTTGTCGGAGCCAGCCTGAGGGCGGTCAGCCACAATGTAAATGCAAGTGCCATTTCGAAGATGCCTATATAGCTTGCGCCAATAATCCCTTCAACGGGTATGTGTTGCAAATCTCCGGAAATCAAAGCAAGGATCAGTATATAGATAAATCCAAAAATAAAATTGATCAGGAGCTTTGGTATTTCTTTACGTTTATCTTTCAGGTTGAATATCCAGTAAAGTCCCCAGATGACCGAGCTTCCCAAAGCAAGAGCCACTCCCAATGGATCAGACATCCCAAATGATTTCATACTACCTCCGGAGACTACAATGATGATCCCGAAAAAACTGATGAATAGGGCAGCAATACTCTTAAAGCTAATTTTCTGGTGTAGCAGGGGAATAGATAAAAGGACCAGTGCAATTGGCCAGGTATAATTCAGGACAACTGCTTCCTGTGCGCTAAGGATATCGTAAGCTTTGAAGAGGACCAGGTAATAAGCAAAAGGATTCAGAAATCCGTATGCGGCTGACCTGAGAATATCATTTTTTGTTGTGTTTTTTAATGATGGCAGCATGCCTGAAACTAAAAGGAGCAAAAACAATACGATGATGGCTATGAAAGATGTGAACAGCAGCAGTTGGATAAAAGATAAGTAATCAAGGGTGAGTTTGGTTGCGGTCCCGATGGTTGACCAGCAAAGTACAGCAAGGATGGCATAATTGTAAGCCTTCCTGTTGGATTTTATTAGTGAATGACTGCCCATGCCGGAAAGGAGTTAATATCAATATCAAAAACAACAGAGCCCCAATAGTAGGTGGCCAGCGTGACCAGAACGGCACCGATTATATTCAAAATGAACCCCGTTTTAGCCATTTCCATAACCTGGAGCCTGCCTGTTCCGAAAATGATGGCATTTGGGGGGGTGGCTACGGGTAACATAAAGGCCATTGATGCTGATAAGGTAGCCGGAATCATGAACAATAATGGATTGATTTCTGCAGAAATCGACATTCCGGCCAATACAGGCAGGATCATTTCTGTAGTAGCTGTGTTGGAAGTCAATTCCGTTAAGAAAGTCATCCCTGTTGAGATCATGAAAATAATGATAATCGGGTGGGTACTAAGGACATTTGCCAGGTGCTCCCCAATCCATAGTGATAGTCCGGATTCCTTAAAGCCACTTGCAAGTGCAAATCCGCCCCCAAATAATAATACGATGTTCCAGGGAAGTTTAGTTGCTGTTTTCCAATCCATGATCCTTGACGATTGTGCGCTCCTGGAAGGAATGATAAAGAGGGCAATCCCAATAAATATGGCAATGGTCCCGTCATTGATATATTTAGGCTGACTAAATAAATCGGACCAACCGGGTAAGGTAACAGGGCCAATTGAAATATCTGACCGTGTCAGCCACAATAATGCTACCAGGATAAAAGCAATAAAAACTACTTTCTCCTCAAAGCTTGCACGGCCTAGTTTTTTGTATTGCACGTGGAAGGTGTCGGGTTTAATATTCTGCCATTTATCTTTGGGAGGCCTGTATAAATAATAGAGGTATAGCCAGATAACGACGAACAGCACAATTGTGATTGGAACTGCAAAGAAAAACCAGCTCGCAAAACTGATCTCCGGTGCTTCCGGGAAATAGATCTGGAATATCCTGGCAAAGGAGAGGTTTGGGGGAGTGCCTACCAGGGTTGCTATTCCGCCAATGGATGCACTGTAAGCAATGCCCAGTAAGAGGCCAATTGAATATCTTTTGATATCCACTGTACCAAGGTTTTTACTAAGTTCACTGATGATGGAAATCACAATCGGAATCATCATCATCGCAGTGGCAGTATTCGATATCCACATAGAAAGGAAGCATGTGGCAAACATGAAGCCGAATAATATCCTGGCCGGACTGGTACCGGTTACCCTTAATATCTTTAATGCCAGCCTCCTGTGCAGGTTCCATTTCTGCATTGCCAGTGCAATGATGAATCCACCGATAAATAAAAATATAACATGATTGAAGTAAGCCGATGAAGTATCTTTTCCATCCATAATACCCAATAATGGAAACAAAGCCACAGGGATCAGTGATGTGACAGCCAGTGGAATGGCTTCTGTGATCCACCAGATGGCCATCAGGCATGCTATTGCGAGTGTAGCAGTGATTTCTGGTTTGTCGGGATCAAGTTTGCCGAATATGAGGATCAGCAGCGTCACCAAAGGGCCGGCCCACAGACCAATACGTGCGATGTTTAAATTAGGGGAAAGAAGAATATTGGAAGGTTTCAAAGCGTAATCGGATCAGTTAACCTCAAAAATAACAAATAAAATATCAATTTAATAATAATGTGATGTCCATATGAGTTAATTATTTCTTAGATTTGATTTTTAATACATTGATGTTATGAAGAAACTTGCTGTTGTTGCTTTTGGAGGTAATGCCCTTATCCGGGAAGGACAAAAAGGGACCATCAGTGAGCAGGAGAAAAATGCTTACACGACTTGTGAGAACCTCCTGAAATTGATGGAACGTGGTTATAATTTTGTAGTCACCCATGGCAATGGTCCGCAGGTTGGAAATATTATCCTGGCTAACGCAGCTGCCAATAAGGTATATGGATTGCCGGACATGCCCCTGGACATCAGCGTGGCATATTCACAGGGATTTATTGGATATGTCCTTGAACAACAATTAAGAAATGTTTTCAATGCCAATGATATCGAAAGGGATATTATCACCATCATTACCCAGGTATTGGTCAATAAAGATGACACGGCGTTTGAGGATCCCACAAAACCGGTTGGCCCATATTTTACGGCAGAAGATGTTGAGCGACTCACAAAAGAATCCGGCTCTAAATATGCAGAAGACCCACGGGGCCGTGGTTGGAGGAAAGTCGTTGCTTCTCCCAGACCTTTGGTCATCAACAATATTAAGACCATTCGCCGGATTGCCCTTGAAGGACATATAGTCATTGCAGCAGGTGGGGGCGGGATACCTGTTTTTTATGTTGAGGAGAATAAATTGCAGGGCATTGACGCAGTGATAGATAAAGACCTGGTTTCGGCATTAATGGCTACGCTTATCAATGCTGATAAGTTTTTTATCCTGACTGATGTTCCCAAGGTTTGCCTGAATTTCAATACCCCTCAGGAGAAGACTGTTGACCGCATGAACATTGCTGAAGCGAAAAGATACCTGAAGGAAGGCCATTTTGCTGAAGGCAGCATGGCACCAAAGATCAGGGCAGCCATTCAATTTGTTGAATCCAGTGGAAAGGATACGATTATCACCAAAACGACACTGCTTGGGGTAGACAATGGAGGTACAAGGATCACGATCGTTTAATCATCATCATGGGTCTTGACAAAAAACGCCACTTTCTCCAATGATGTGATCATATCATACTCTTCAAGATAGACATTATTAGGCACATTGACCGGTTTTGGTGTATAGTTAAGGATCCCGGCTATACCGGCTTTCACCAGCTTTTTGGCAATGTCGGCGGCCTGTGCTGCAGGGACAGTCATAATACCAATCTTGATGTCTTTTTCCTTGATGATCTTGTTTAAGTCGTCCAAGTGAAAACATTCAACATCTCCATATCTTTTCCCCACTTTATTTTTATCGATATCAAAGCTGGCTACAATCGATAACTTGGTACGTTTTCCACTAAAATAATTTTGAATCGCTTTACCCAGGTTACCCAGGCCAACAGTGCATACATTGATCCCTTCATCACTATCGATAATAATGCCGATCAGATCTGTCAGTTCCTGGATATTATATCCCTTTCTAAGGGTACCGGTATAACCGATCAGCATAATATCTCTTCTTACCTGTACAGCAGTAATATGCTGTATTTTAGCAATTTCATGAGAGAAAATATGGGTTTTTCCTTTGGCCAGGCATAGCAGTAATGCCCTGCGATACTGACTTAAGCGTTCTATGGTTTTGTGGGGAAGATTTCTCATTTTAATATTTGAATATTACTATGAAAATGATATTCACGCAAAAGTAAATGCATGTTAAATAAAATCCAAGAAATTTGTGAAAAAAATAACAGTGTTAATATTTAACAGGACTTTAACCAGTTTAACCAGAGATCAAGGCCTTTTTCCGTCTTAGCTGATAATTCAATAAACTCAAGATGATGGTTTACCTGCAGGGCATATTCTTTTGCTTTGTTGATGTCAAAATCAACATAGGGCAATAAGTCTGTCTTATTGATTATGCAGAGATCAGAAGTTTCGAACATGGTAGGGTATTTCAGTGGTTTGTCTTCACCTTCTGTTACACTGATAATCACTACCCTTTTTGATTCTCCCAGGTCGAACATGCTGGGACATATCAGGTTACCTACATTTTCTATAATGAGTACCGCATTGTTAGCCGGTTCCAGTTTCTTGACAGCCAAATTGATCATGTCTGCATCCAGATGGCATCCGGAGCCTGTATTAACCTGTACCACAGGGGCACCCGCTTCCATTATCCTGTTGGCATCATGCATGGTTTGCTGATCCCCTTCAATAATATAGAGGTCCAAATCATTCTTAAGCTTTAAAATAGTTTTTTCAAGCAAAGTGGTTTTTCCTGATCCGGGGGAACTGACAAGGTTCAGCGTAAAAATTCCTTTTGCTTCAAAAAACCCACGGTTACGTTCCGCCAGCAGGTTGTTTTTGTGAAGAATATCCTGTTCAACTGTGATTTCTTTTTCATGGCCATGATGATGTGATTCATCATGGTGATTGTGGCTGTGGTCATGATCATGATGATGGTCATGATGATGGTCATGTTGATGTTGATCATTTGAAGCTTCTTCTCCTGGTTTCCGAATCACAGGTCCGTCGGGTTGTCCGCATCCGCAAGTTCCACACATACTTTATTGTTTTAGATAATGAATATGAATTGCAAAGGTATTTAAAAAATCAAATGGGAATCAGGGTGGGGATCAGGCAATCTCAAGATTTTTTCAATTATTTTTACTCATTACTTGCATCACCTTGAAATATTTTTGTATCTTAATCCTATTATATTCATTGCACTAATTGAAAACAGGAGGAAATTATGCCCAAAAAAGTCTCGCTAAATGTGAAATGTCCATTTTGCAACAAAACCTTAATGGATGAAGGTCACTTGATTAACAACAAAAGAAGCATCAGGATATTAATTGAAACTGCTGAGCATAAAAAGGGGACTATCTGGTTAAGTTCTATATATGGAGATTATAATTATACTTGTGATCTCAAAATACCAGAAGATGATGTTGCTATTATGTCTTGTCCACAATGCAAGAAAGAGCTGAACCGCAGCAAAGTGACTTGCGATGTTTGTGCCGCACCTATTGTCTCTTTTACCTGCAGTGTTGGTGGCCGGGTAAGCATTTGTTCACGTGCCGGATGTAAAAACCATTATGTCGTATTCGAGAATCTTGATACGGCTGTCCGGAAATTTTACGACGAGTACGGGTATAATTAAAATAGCCTGTCAATTTATAAGTTGATTAATCTTTGGATCGGATATTGTTAATTAATTAACAGATTCTCGGTAATTGCTCCCCGGACAGGACGTCCACAATCCTTTTTCCTCCTATAGCTGTATTGATCCAACTCTTTCCGGGGTGTTCGGACACCACCTCTCCAATGATTGCACTGTCCTTTCCAAGTTCATGGGCTTTCAATGCATCAAGAACCCGGGAAGCATCTGCATTATCCACGACGATAAGCACTTTGCCTTCATTGGCTACATAGAGTGGGTCAAATCCCAGCAATTCACAAATGCCCCTGACATTTTCATTAAGCAATAATTCTTCTTCGTTGATCAGGATGCCATATTCTTTATTGGCAGATAATTCGGCGAGGATAGTGGCCAGGCCGCCCCGTGTGGCATCGCGCATAAATTTTATCTTATCCGAAACCGCCAGGGCCTGCTCAATCAGCCCATTTAATGAAGCGCAGTCAGAATCGATGGAAGCTTTCAGGTTCAACTCATTCCTTGCACTCATAACAGCCATTCCATGGTCTCCAATGGATCCGTTAATGATCAGTTGATCGCCGGGCTTAATTCCTGAGCCGCTGCTAATTTCTTTATATCTGGTGTCAAGCGAGCCAATTCCTGTAGTAGTGATGAAGATCTTATCACACTTGCCTTTATTGACCACCTTGGTGTCGCCGGTCACGATATGTACTTTTGCCTTTTTAGCTTCCAAAGCCATGGATTTTACAATCCGCTCCAGGTCAGAAAAAGGAAATCCTTCTTCGATAATGAAAGAACAGCTCAGGTATAATGGCTTTGCCCCGGAAACGGCAATATCATTCACCGTACCACAAACGGACAGTTTACCAATATCTCCCCCGGGAAAGAAAATGGGATCTACCACAAAAGCATCTGTTGTAAAAGCAATTTCATCATTTCCTAACTTAAGCAAAGCCGAATCTGTATGCCTGTCCAGGATGGGATTGCTGAAATAATGCATGAAAAGTGAGGAGATGAGATCATGCATCAGTTGTCCGCCGCTTCCATGACCGAGTAATATGGTATCTGGTTTTTTTGCCATTTCATTCAATAATTACCTGTTGTACCTGTAATACGCATGGCAGGCACCTTCATGAGAGACCATGCAGGCACCAACGGGCTCATTGGGTGTACAGGCTTTGCCAAATAATTCGCAATCTTTTGGTGTGATAAGTCCTTTCAGGATCTCCCCACAAATACAACCCTTGTCTTCCCTGGTTTCTTCAACCACTACAGTGAAGTTTTTTTCCGCATCAAAGCGGGCATATTTTTCATTTGGTTTCAATCCGCTTTTTTCCAGGACACCAAGTCCTCTCCACCAATCATCCCTTAACTCAAAAACATCAGAAAGCATCTTTTGTGCTTTTTCGTTACCTTCCGCTTTTACAGCTCGCTTATACTGAATTTCCACTTTTGGATCATTATTTTCCATTTGCCTGACCAGCATATAAATTGATTGCATCAGATCGACAGGTTCAAAACCGGAAATAACGCAGGCCAGTTTATACCTGCTGGCTATGGCTTCATAAATGCCTGAACCGGTAATGGTGCTGACATGTCCCGGGGCAATATAGCCATCTATTTTTACTCCTTCATCAATGAGTGCCGCCATGGCAGGGGGCATCACTTTGTGTGAACTGAACAGGAAAAAATTATTGATATGATCTCGTTCCGCATTTAAAATGGCTACAGCACTTGCGGGTGCCGTTGTCTCAAAACCAATACCCAGGAAAATTACCTTTTTATCAGGATTAAGTTTTGCAATTTTTATCGCATCCAGAACGGAGTAAACGATACGGATATCAGCGCCCCTGGCCTTTTCCTGGTCTAATGTCGATGTTGATCCGGGCACCCTGATGAGGTCCCCGTAGGTAGTAATGATTACATCATCCAGCCTGGCATAAGCAATGGATTGGTCAATAAACTGACGGCTGGAAACACATACAGGACATCCGGGACCTGAGAGTAAACTGATATTATCCGGTATGATAGCTGGTATGCCATAGCGCTGTATCGACATGGTATGGCCACCACATACTTCCATAAATGAAACCGGCTTTTTTGAAATTTTCCGGATTTCCTTTGCCAGGCTCAATACAAGCTCCTTGTTCCTGTATTCGTCGATATATTTCACGTGCTGATCGGGTTTTCTTCCTGGTCAAGCTCTTTGTTCAGTTTTTCAAAATCTTTGAAGATCTCCAGTGTTTCCATTGCTTCCTTTTCACTTAATTTTTGGATGGCAAACCCGGTATGCAATAATACATAATCTCCGACACCAACATCGTCAACTATTTGAA
>JAUXCL010000160.1 GCA_030618905.1 Bacteroidales bacterium
CCTCAGCGATACCATAATAATGGGCAATGGCACCCATTCTTTCAACCTGCGCAATCAATTGATAAGCGTTGCTGTTCCGGATTTTTGAATTACCCGGGGCCTGGTCCGGTTCAATGATCTCATCACCTGTCGATAATATGCCGACATAGACACGCTTTGCCACCAGGGGCTTAACGGCACCAACAGTGGCAAGAACAGCAATATGCTGGGGTTTAATGGTCAACCCCTTGCTAAGTATCCGTTCCCCCTGTTGAATATCTTCTGCCCTGTTAATGATATTAGATTTGGTCTGTTTTTCCGTAAAACGAACCTTTCCGGAATCTGTTGTGGTGGTTTCCTCCACCTTGATCACCACATCTGCTCCTTCGGGAACCATAGCCCCGGTCATGATCTTGGAGCATTGTCCTTCGCTGATGGCCACTGAAGGCGCCGTTCCGGCCGGGATCACTTCAAGTATTTCCAGATCCTTCTCCAGGTCTTCACGCCTGCAGGCAAAACCATCCATTGCGGATTTATTGAATGGAGGCAGGTCCATATCCGAATTTATATCCTCATGCAGTACCCGACCCATCGCTTCACGGAAATTTATCCGCTCTGAGCCAATCAGGGGTGATGAACCAAGCACTATTTCTAAGGCTTCTTCAAATGATTTCATGATGAATTAACGACTTGAATATTAATTATTGCACAAAAATACGAATACATATCATATAAACATTTTCAAAGTTCAAAGTTCAGGGTTCAAGGTTAATATTGGTGTTGTGAACATATGCCATAGGTATTAATACCCAATTTGGAGTGTAACATTTGCTTTCGGCCTTTGTTTTCAGTAGTTTTAAAGCGAAGAACCCAGATAACCCCACTTCTAATGAAAACTACGACCGCTAAGCATGTACTTTGCTTAATATGTGTATTACTTTGCTTTAACCTGGCTGCCCAGGAACGCCTGGCCATGTACACCGGTGATATCCACAAAAAAAAATCCGGTGCTACATCAGACACCCTTCAGAAGTCTCAGATAAACAAAAAAGCAATTTCATTTGAAAATAAGTTTACGGTACGCCCAAGCACCTCGACCAGTGCTATTTATGTGGTAGCAACAGATGTTGAGGAGGGAACCTATACTTTTGAAATTTTCAGTTTAACAGGCCAGAGGGTGTATAATGAAGTTAGCCAGCTATCCAGAAACCATCACAAGATTATTGATACTTCTTTTCTACCAGATGAGAAGTATATTTTAATCATAAGTTTTGGAAAGACCAGGTTCAGGAAAGAGATCAGTATATAAAGCATGAAATTAAGCCGAGCTATTAAATTATCTTTTACCAGCTAATTTCTTCTTGAAATATTCATAGGTTTCAAACTGTGCCCGGTGGGTTGTATCTGAATCTGTTTTGCGGTATTGGTTCAGGTCATGCTCTCCGAGCAACCTGGCTTTACAATTATCACGCAATTGGATCTGCAGCATATCCATCAGTTCTTTTTGAATCTCTTTGTCAAGGATGGGGCATAAGGTTTCGACCCGATGATCAAAATTACGCTGCATCCAGTCGGCAGAAGAGATATAATACAGTGGGTTGCCGCCATTTCCAAAAACATATACGCGTGAGTGCTCCAGAAACTGATCCACAATACTGATCGTCTCAACATTATCACTGATTCCAGGCATCTGCGGGATGATCACGCAGATGCCCCTGACGATGAGTTGGATTTTCACTCCTGCCTGGCTTGCCTCATAAATCTTATTTGCAAGCCTCCTGTCCACAAGGCTGTTCATTTTCAGGATTACCCATGCTTTTTTGCCTGCTTTGGCATACTGGATTTCCTTTTCAAGCATACCGGTGAAGAAGGTCCTGATGTAAAAAGGGGCCACAATCAGGGTATCAAAGGAGGGCATGATAAACTTGGATTCAAACAAATGGAATACCTTGTTAACCTCGGCGGTAATGGCCTGGTTAGCCGTAAGCAAGCTGTCATCAGCATATACCCTGGCAGTAGATTCATTATAGTTTCCGGTACTGATATTGGCGTAATAAATACTCTGGTTGTCTTCTTTCCTTTGGATCAGTATCAATTTGCAGTGCACCTTGAACCCCGGGATGGACTGGATGATCTTCACCCCTTCCTCCTGGAGACGACCGGTCCAGTATATATTCGCTTCTTCATCAAACCTGGCCTGTAATTCCATGAATACCGTCACCTGTTTCCCATTCCTGGCTGCATTGATCAGGGCATTCATGACATTTGAATCTTTAGCCGCCCGGTAAAATGTCATCTTAATAGCCATTACCAAAGGGTCAATCGATGCCTCCCTCAACAGGTCTACAATATAATTGAAGGTCTGGTAAGGATAATGCAACATGATATCCTTACGTTTAATGAGCTCAATAATACTTTGATTTTCCGGAAGGTCCTTATGCGGCATGGGTGGAGATGGTGGATAAATAAGTTCATCAGAACCAATTTTCGGGAATGACATAAAGTCTTTGAAATTATGGTACCTGCCTCCTGCCCTGACATTGTCACGTTTGGTGATGTTGAATTGCTTGAATATCCTTTTCAGCAGGTTTTCGGGTATCTTTTCATCATAAACGAAACGTACAGGCGCTCCCTTTTTCCTGCGCTTAACACTTTGACTCAAATTTTCAAGGAAACTCTTTGAAACATCATTATCAATATCCAATTCAGCATCGCGTGTAAACTTGATGGTATAGGCATTAATGATATCATAACCAAAAAGGGCAAAGATATATTCCAGACAATACCTGATCACATCATCCAACAGCATCAGGAATACCTTTTTACCTTTGGAGGGTAATAAAACAAATCTTGAGATGATATTGGTAGGAATACTCATCAATGCATAGGATTGATGATCCTGATCCTGAGATGATTTCAGATCAATGGCAAAATGGATGGTGTCATCCTTCAGGGAATCAATTTTTCCAAAATTTTCGAGCATGAGTGGGAAAAGATGTGGACGCACGTGTTCTGCAAAAAAGGCCCTGACAAATGTTCCCTGCTCCGGTGATATCTGATTTTCATCCAGCAAAAAGATGTTATTATCCTTCAGCTCCTCGACAATATGTTTGAATGTAGCTGTAAATATGAGTTCCTGTTTCTCAACAATCTGGCTGATTTCATCAAGTATCCTCTGGGCTTTGGAATCTTCAACACCACTGCTCAAATCAAAATTCACCATCCTTCGCAGCGTGGCCACACGGACCCTGAAAAACTCATCCCTGTTATTGGAAAAGATACCCAGAAACTTAATGCGCTCAATTAAAGGGGTTGTTTTATCAATAGCTTCCTGAAGGACTCTTTCATTAAAATGCAGCCAGCTGATTTCGCGATTAATTAATTTTGTCTTATTATTTCCCATTCAAATGAATCCTTTCAACTTGATTCTTACAAATCAGCCTTGAAATTAAATCATTTTTGGGTAAACTACAAAATTTGTTTTGCGTTTGGCTTTCATGATATCAACCCATGATTCAGTATCAAAACTGATACTTACAATGCCTGAGGTGGGTAACCACTCTATCCCGGAATCCAAAAAATAATTGGCAAAATTGGTAAATGTCGGATTATGACCAACCATCATCAGGGATTGAATGTTGTCTGAGAGGTCATTGAACTGGTTGAACAATTGCTCCGCACTGGCATGGTAGATCTGTTTTTCAACAATAATGTCATCCACAGGGAAATGCACAGCATGTGCAATGATACGGGCTGTTTCAAGAGCCCTGACGGCATGGCTTGACTTGACACTATCCAGGCTTACTCCTTTCGTCAGCAAAAAATCAACGACCTTTTTGGTCCTCTTCTTCCCTTTATCCAATAATGGTCGCTCTTCGTCCTTCAATTCAGGATGATCCCAGGATGATTTGGCATGCCGGACGATATATAAAGTCTTCATATGATTAAATTAATGTGCTTCAAAAACCTACCATGCGAACATGGGGAATTCGCCCATCATTTTATTGACTTTTTTTCTGACGGCCTCGATGGTCGCTTCATTGTCGATGTCGCTGATCACCTCATCAATCATGTCGACAATAGGTACCATATGTTCCTCTTTTAACCCTCTTGAAGTAATGGCAGGGGTTCCAATACGCAAACCTGAAGTCTGGAATGGAGACCGGCTATCGAAGGGGACCATGTTTTTATTGACAGTGATATCCGCAAGTACAAGCGTGTTTTCAACCTTCCTTCCTGTGAAATCAGGGAATTTAGTCCTCAGGTCGATAAGCATAAGGTGGTTATCTGTACCTCCTGAAATCACATGATACCCCTTATTTACAAAGGCCTGTGCCATAACATACGCATTCTTTTTTAACTGAAGCGTATATTCAAAGAAGCCATCTGTTAGTGCCTCCCCAAAAGCTACCGCTTTGGAAGCAATGACATGCTCAAGTGGTCCGCCCTGGATTCCCGGAAATACGGCTGAGTTGAACAATTGTGACATCATTTTAATCGCCCCTTTAGGTGTGGTCAGTCCCCATGGATTTTCAAAATCTTCGCCCATTAATATCAGGCCACCCCTGGGTCCACGAAGGGTTTTATGGGTTGTAGTGGTCACCACGTGACAATGCGGAATAGGATCATTGAGTATCCCTTTGGCGATAAGTCCTGCAGGGTGGGCAATGTCGGCCATCAGGAATGCATCGATCTTATCGGCAATCTCCCTCATCCTTTCATAATCCCAATCCCTGGAGTAAGCAGATGCTCCCGCAAGGATCAATTTAGGTTTTTCCCTGAGGGCAAGCTCTTCCATTTTATCGTAATCGACAATACCCGTATGCTCTTCAACTTCGTATGCAATTGGCTTGTATAAGATCCCTGAGCTGTTAACCGTAGATCCATGGGAAAGGTGGCCTCCATGAGACAGGTCCAGGCCCATGAATTTATCACCTGGTTTCAGGAGTGCAAAAAATACAGCCATATTGGCCTGTGCTCCTGAATGGGGCTGAACATTGGCATATTCGGCGCCAAAAAGTTCTTTTGCACGATCGATGGCAAGCTGTTCCGACTCATCTACAAACTGGCAACCCCCGTAATATCTTTTCCCGGGATATCCTTCAGCATATTTGTTAGTCAATACTGATCCCATAGCTTCCAGTACCTGATCGCTGACAAAATTTTCTGATGCAATCAGCTCAATGCCGTTAAGCTGTCTTTCCTTTTCTTTTTGAATAATATCAAATAATTGGGTATCTCTTTCCATAAGAAGATTTTTTAAAATACGATAATGGGTTAAATAATGGATGATTTTCGAAGCACAAAATTACGCTAAAAAATTAATTCTCCTCACTTCCAACAAAATATAAGTAATTTCGTTAATATTCCCGGACAAAATATGAAAAGATTAATTCTGATCATCTATGCCTTGCTGTTTTGCTCCGGAATAACAATATATTCACAGAGCACACATTATTTAAGATGTTTATCCATAAATGTCTTGAATGATGTAACATTGACATGGGAGATTCCGACCACAGCTCCTGAATTTTCTGCTTACAAGATTTACCAGGCAGAAGTCAGCAATCCTACTGTCTTTGCGGAAATCTTTTCAAGCAGCATAATCACTACCACCTCTTATGTGCATAGTGGTGGCAGCGCCGGCCAGACAATCAATCTGTACTATATTGAAACTGCGCTGAATAATGGTTCTTCGATCTATTCGGACACTTTGCGTACATTACTACTAC
>JAUXCL010000114.1 GCA_030618905.1 Bacteroidales bacterium
ACTTTGTCTTCCTAAGACCGCTTGGCCTCCGACTTGTTTCGAGCGGTGATGGATTGCCAGTTCCTGGAGGCTTTGAAGTACATTTTCTACCTTGAATACTCCCGGGCTTTCTTCTCCGGTCGCTTCATCAACAATGGCTGCTAAAGCCCCTTTCCGAAGCGCCTCGGCAGCGAATTTATTGCCATTGAAGTTTTCTCCCTTAAGTGCAAAGAAGAGATCTCCTTTGTCAGTATGCCGTGAGTCAGTTGAAATACTGTTGCACTTCAGGAAGAGATCGTATAATTCATGGATTCGGCCTATCATGGTAATTAACATAAAACCCCATCCTGACGTTTCAGAATGGGGCTATATATATTGTGATTGAATTATTTTTTATTGTCCAGGCATAGGACTGCCTACCCTGGTCATTGCACAACGGAAGCCAATATAATTTGTGGCCATGTTTTCTGCCAGATACCTCCTGACACTGGGACTGAGGTAATATGCCGGGTCGCGCCATGAGCCACCTTTGTATACCCTTGAGTGGTCACTGATCAATGATGTAACACCATATTGGTACATCATATCTGTAGTTTTACTGGTTTCCGGGATATTTTTCCAATCGGTAGATACCAGGCTCTGTGCGTCACCATCTGCATAATTCCTGTTATCAGCAATGGTGAAGTTCTGTCTTCCGGCAATTTCATCAGGAGATACATCTTCATAACGTATCCTTCCAATACTGTCTTTCTCAACCAGGAATCCATTTTGATCCCGGATTGGATTTTGGAATACATTACCCCTGAAAGAGTTGAAATCTGCAAAGTCTTCAAGTGAAAGCGGACGATAGACATCCTCACACCATTCACTGACATTACCTGCCATATTATAGATTCCGAAATCATTGGGCCAGTAAGATCCAATCGGTGCAGGAATATCGGCACCATCATTCAGGTTGCCAGCAACGCCCATGTAATCACCACGACCACGTTTGAAGTTGGAAACGAAGCTGCCGTAATATTTCCTCTCATCTGTCCTGGTATAATTACCATTCCAGGGATATCTTCTTCTTTCAATAATCCTTTCGTACAGTGTGTTCCCAACCAGACCGAGTGCGGCATATTCCCACTCGGCTTCACTTGGAAGCCTGTACCTGGGAAGCAGGATGCCATCCATGATACCAGCGCGACGCTGCCCTGTACTGTTGGGGTTCAGATTCTGTAAAGGTTTGTTTACTAATCCTTCATACTGACCGGCAAGGTAAGTTTCAGTATTGTAATTATTCTCATTTTTTTGGTCAGGGTCATAATCGAGAATGCCGGCTTCGATAAGCAGCATTTCATTTACCCTGTCAGTTCTCCACAAGCAGTAGTCATTGGCTTGCACCCAGGATACACCAACTACAGGATAGGTGTGGAATGCCGGGTGGCGAAGATAAGTTTCTACAAGCGGCTCATTATAAGCCAGCCTGTCACGCCAAACCAGGGTGTCGGGAAATGCCTTGTTAACGACTTGCGGGTAATCTGTTCCAAATACCCTTTTTAACCAGTACAGGTATTCAAGGTAATCCAGGTTGCTGACTTCTGTTTCATCAATGTAAAATGAAGAGACGGTTAATCTTCTTGGAAAATTGTTCCATTCATAGTTAATGTCATCTTCAGTAGCACCCATTACAAATGTACCACCTTCGATGAATATCAACCCGGGACCTGTTGGCTGATCTCTGACTTCTGAGACTTCAAATCCCCCATTTTCGGGATTGTTGTATTCCCAGCCCGTGGTGCGCGAATCACCGCCCTTGCCTTTAAACAATGAGCAGGATGACAAGGCAACAACAAGAATTGTCAGAATAGCTAAGTTGATAATTCTCATATTTTTAATCATTTTTCTGTGATTTGGTTTCTGATACTACTAAATTATAATTTGGTTTTGAACTATATAAACTAAAACCGGGGGCAATTTATTGCCCTGATTCTTCTTCTTTTTTCTGCGATACATTCAAATTGGTAAGATGCTGATATTTCGTGGGCTCCTCCGGCCACACCACTCAGCTTGGATAAGCTGATATCATAACTGTAAGCAAATCTGAATCCTTTGAATTCAACACCTACCATGGGGATAATTGCATCGGCCAGCTCAAAATTGTATCTGAACCAGGCACCGGCAATTACAGGTAATTTGGTTAAGTATATTCCAACATTAAGTTGATGAAAGTTATACTGTTGTTGGTACATAAAGTTCGGGGAAATCGAAAAAGATCCATAATCAAAATCGTAAGAGCCTGATCCTGAGAGATCTATAACGGCACCCCCGTGAACAGTAAACTTCATATATAATTTACTCTCTCCTTCATTGTAAAATGAGTTGTCAGGTTCCGTGAGGTGATGCACTGCTACACCACCGTAAATGCTATTTTTATAGGCAAATACAACTCCTGTAGAAAAATCCACATTGCTAATACTTGTCCTTTCAGGAGGGGTTTCAGGGGTGCCCAAATTCGGATTATAACCATAATTCGGGTCAATTTGTTCTCCGAATTGTAACTTTGCCCAGTCAAGCTTTGTTTGTATGTAGCTTGCCTGGATGGCAGCACTCACGTGGAAATTTTCAGAGGCCCGGAATTTGTAAGCGTACATACCGTTGATCATGGTCGTGTTCAGCATCCCGTCACCGGCACGGTCAGCCAGAAATTCAATCCCGACCCCTCCGTGTAGCTTATGGACATACATGTCGAAGGAAGCATTGTAAGTCACAAATGTCTGGCTCAGGGCCGGCCATTGATTCCGGTAATTAAAGATAATCCTGGGGCAAATATTAGAACCTGTCATAGCTGGGTTCAGGTAAAGCGGGTTAGCATAGAATTGAGAAAAATGCGGATCAGGTAAAGACTGTCCGAATCCCAAATCAACAGTTACCGTAAGGATTAGTATGAGTGTGGTTAACTTCTTAAACATCGTATTTAACTTCCTCAAGGTCAAAAATTAAGTATACAATAATACAAAGATTTTTCAAAACAGCTTGATTTTTTTCAAATAATCTTGCATTCGGCAATATAAGCCACTCTAAAACGTTTAAATTTCAAATTTATGATAAAGGATTTGGCATATTTTTTGTTACCTCCTTGAACATTTTATTATTCCTGGTTTTTATTTGTAATGAATGACAGGATAATTGTAAGCAAATTTTTATGATCAGACTCAAATATGTAATTGCTTTGGTCCTCATTTTTATAGCAGGAATAATACTTGCCGGACCGGTAGGTGAAAAGCGTATCCTCGAATGGAAACCGGTTCAAAAATTTAGCCTGACGGACCAATATTCCATTTACCAATTATATTTCATCGGTTCTTCACAACATAAGGACTACCATGGGATCCCATTGTATGCTGAAAAAATCCCGATTGGGATTAGCAGCGCCATTTTGAAAGCCACGCTTATTGACCCGCAATATGAGCAGATAAGCGACCCTGATTTGAACAAAGTAAAAGGCCTGGATCAAATCACAGATAAGATTGTGATAAAAGCAGTAGTGGCATATGATCATAAAATGCCATTTGCCCAGATCACTTTTGTTCCTTTAAGAAGAAATCCGGCAAACGGAAAAATTGAAAAACTGGTTTCCTTCCGTATTGATCTTGAAGTGCAGGAGGATTATAGCTCAGTTCCGATGAAAAGCAGGGCATACAAGCAAACCTCGGTGCTGGCTTCCGGCGATTGGTATAAAATTGCGGTGAACCGCAACGGTGTGCATAAAATGACATACACCGATATGGCCAATATGGGTATTCCGGTTTCAAATATTGACCCCCGTAACATCAGGATTTATGGTAATGGAGGGGGAATGTTGCCGGAAAAAGTAGCAGATTTCAGATATGATGACCTTATAGAAAATGCCATTATGGTTGTGGGAGAACAAGATGGATCTTTTGATGCCGGTGATTATGTCTTGTTTTATGGAGAAGAGGCACACAAATGGAATTATAATCCTGTCAGCCAGAGGTTCCATCATACTGTCAATATTTATTCAGAGTATACATATTATTTTATCACTGCTGACCTTGGTCCCGGAAAGCGAATTTCCAACCAGTCTTCAAGCGGTGCTGCCGCAACACATCAGGTTAACAAATTTGTAGACTATGCCAATTATGAAAAGGAATTGGTGAATATTGTTAAAACTGGCCGCTCATGGTATGATTCCCCACCTTTTAATGACATAAAGTTTTCTTATGATTACAGTTTCTCATTTCCCAATATAGATCTCAATACCCCTGTTTACATCAGGACCTCTGTTGCTGCCAGGTCTTTTACTTCCAGTAGCTACAGGTACTATAATAATGGAAGTCTGATCATGACGGTTCCGGTGAATAAAGTGCCCAGTTCTCCTTTTGCTGCTTATGCCAGTTCCGCTACACAGGATGATACTTTCAATGCCACCGGAGCCAGTATAAACCTCCGTGTGGAATATAACAGGACTTCTTCCGGCGCACAGGGATGGATGGATTTTATTGAGCTAAATGCAACACGCCTCCTTAAATTTGCAGGTACTCAAATGCATTTCAGGGACCCCTATTCTGTAAGCCCTGGTAATATCTCAGCATATGAACTTGATAATGCAAATGCATCTGTTAAGATATGGAATGTCACAGATCCGGTAAATGTTAGTGTGGTTGGAACGAGCCTTCAGGGTTCAACCCTCACTTTCAAACTTCCCGCTGATTCATTACTTGAGTTCGTTGCCTTAGATGGTTCTGGTTACTTTGCACCATTTTTTATAAAAAGAATCGATAACCAGAACCTGCATTCACTATCTGCTTATGAGATGATCATCATCAGCCATCCATCATTTTTGAATGAGGCTAATCGCCTTGCAGATCAACATATACAAAAGGATGGACTGAGCGTTTTTGTGGTGGAAAATGAGAAGGTCTATAATGAGTTTTCATCAGGTGCTCAGGATATTACAGCCATCAGGGACTTTATGAAAATGCTTTATGATCGTGAAACGCCGGGAAAAAATTTAAAATACTTATTGTTGTTTGGTGATGCATCATATGATTATAAAGACCGGGAAGAAAACAATACCAATTTTGTTCCCACCTGGGAAGATAAACAGTCGCTTCACCTGGTCAGTTCAGTGGTGACTGATGATTATTATGGTTTCCTTGATGACCATGAAGGTACAGGCGGAAGCAATGAACTACTTGACATCGGTGTTGGAAGGCTGCCTGTTGGCTCAGCTGAACAGGCCCATGCTATGGTGAACAAGGTCATTCATTATGCAACAAACACCCCTACGGTGATGGGTAGCTGGAGAAATGTGATTTGTTTCGTTGCTGATGATGAAGACCAGAATACGCATATGCAAAACCATGCTGAGCGCATGGCCAAAATGATCGACACTACCTATAAGAATTACAATATTGATAAGATCTACCTGGATGCATACACCCAGCAATCCACTCCGGGTGGACAAAGAGCCCCGGATGTCAATGCAGCCATTAACAACAGGATGGAAAAAGGAACGATGGCAATGAACTATACCGGCCATGGTGGAGAAGTTGGTTGGGGACATGAAAGAATACTGGAAATCTCCGATATCAACTCCTGGGGCAATTACGACAAGTTACCGATATTCATTACAGCAACTTGTGAGTTTAGCCGCTATGATGACCCGGGAAGGACCTCGGCAGGTGAACTGGTATTCCTCAATCCTGATGGTGGAGCAATAGGTATGTTTACAACTGCCCGTGCAACATATGGAAGTAATAATTTCAGCCTGAACATGGCTATGTATGAGTGCATGTTCGAAAAAGTGAACGGAGAATATCCAAGGTATGGGGATTTGATCAGGTTGGCCAAGAATAAAAATGGTTCGGTGTCTGATAATGACCGAAAATTCGTCCTGCTCGGAGATCCCGCATTAAGCCTTCCATATCCGGACTTCAAAGCCGTTACGAATTCAGTCAACAGCGTTGTTGTCAACCCTGTTGCAGATACTCTTAAGGCATTGCAAGAGGTTACCATAACAGGTGAGATCCAGGATGAAATGGGAAACCTGGCCAATCAGTTTAATGGCTTGATGTATCCTGTCGTTTTTGATAAGCCAAACAAGGTTACTACCCTTGGTGCTGATCAGGGAAGCTACCCCTATACTTTTGATTTAAGGAACTCAATCTTATATAAGGGAAAAGCAAGTGTCGTCAATGGGAAATTCTCTTTCTCATTTATTGTACCTAAAGATATTGCTTACAAATATGGATACGGTAAGATCAGTTATTATGGTCATACGAATTCAACAGATGTATCAGGTTTTTTTGATAATATCATCGTAGGAGGTTATGAAAGCAGTGCCATTTCTGATATGGATGGACCTGAGATCGATATATTTTTAAATGATGAGAATTTTGTTTTTGGAGGAGTAACCGATGAAAATCCGGTACTATTGGCCTTTATTGTCGATTCAAGTGGAATCAATACTGTTGGTACAGGTATTGGTCATGATATTGTAGTTGTTCTTGATGCGAATACCGACAAATCAATCAATTTAAATGATTATTATGAAGCTGATCTGGATAGTTATAAAAGCGGTGTCATCAAATATCCTTTTAATACATTAAGTGATGGAACGCACTCACTAAGCCTGAAAGTCTGGGATGTCCAAAATAATTCCTCACAGGCATACACCGAGTTTGTTGTGGCAGAATCGGCAGAACTGGCAATAGATCATGTACTGAATTATCCAAACCCCTTCACTACCCATACGGAGTTTTATTTTGATCACAATCAGCCTAATTCGACACTGGAGATTTTATTGCAGGTATTTACTGTATCCGGTAAGCTGGTATATACTTATAATGATATCATTCCTACAAGTGGCTTCCGTACAGGGCCAATCCCCCCACATGGTTGGGATGGGAAAGATGATTACGGTGATCGCCTGGCCAGGGGGGTATACCTGTATAAGATAAAGGTTCGTACCATGGATGGTTCCTATGCGGATAAACTGGAAAAACTGGTCATCCTGAGATAAGTAAAAACTTTTTAAAGATTAGTGCAACCTTAGTAAAAAAGGTGCTGTCTTGATGTTAAGCAAATGTGGATAACAGAATGAAACAAAGATATACGATCATTTTCTTTTTTATCTTGATTGCCGCTGCCGGCCTGGCTCAACATTCCACTCAAAGATATGCAGCTGAGTCTGTGCTCTCAGCAGGCACCTGGTACAAAATAGCCACGCACCAGACAGGAGTCCATATAATTACCTATAATGACCTGGCAGAAATGGGAATCGATGTTTCTGCCGTTACACCGGGAAATATCAGGATTTACGGGAATGGAAACGGGATGATTCCGGAAGCTAACAGCATAGATCGTCCGGACGACCTGCTGGAAAATGCTATTCAGGTTGTTGGGGAAGATGATGGAGTTTTTAATGCAGAGGATTATATCTTGTTTTTTGGCCATGAACCTACTATTTGGAGATACAATAACTTCAATGGTATGTTTGAACACCAGGTCAATTTATATACAGA
>JAUXCL010000173.1 GCA_030618905.1 Bacteroidales bacterium
GCAGGCCTTCCGGTCGCCATGGCCAGTGATTACAACCCGGGATCATCGCCTTCCGGGAATATGCAATTCATCCTTTCATTGGGTTCCATAGCTTACAAAATGTTGCCGGAGGAAGCTATTCATGCGGTAACCATTAACGGGGCCTATGCCATAGGGGTAAATGAAGAGCTGGGTACGATCACCAAGGGCAAAAAGGCCAACCTGATCCTGACTTCAGCAATTCCTTCCTATGAATTTTTGCCTTATTCATATGGTAATAATAAGGTTGAGAAGGTGATGCTGAATGGGGAGTGGATGAGTCAGTGAACAGTGAACAGTGAACAGTGGGATTGAGGATTTGAAAATATAAATATTTAGGATTGATATGAAGCAATTGATAGAATGTGTTCCGAACTTCAGTGAAGGAAAAGACATGACAGTGATCAAGCAGATCACTGATGAAATTGAAAAGATAGCTGGTGCTAAACTCCTGGATGTGGATCCCGGTGTTGCTACCAATCGTACGGTGGTCACTTTTGTAGGTGCACCGGAACAGGTGATAGAAGCTGCTTTTCAGGCAGTAAAAAAGGCCTCTCAGGTGATCGATATGCGGAAGCATAAAGGGGAGCATCCGAGGATGGGTGCCACTGATGTATGCCCGCTTGTTCCTATCGCCGGCATTAGCATGGAAGAAACTGTTGAATACGCCAGGAAGCTGGCCAAAAGGATAGGGGAAGAACTTGATATATCAGTTTATTGTTATGAACAGGCCGCTTTTCAAAAAGTAAGACAAAACCTGGCCAATTGCCGTGCCGGTGAGTATGAAGGTATGGCTGATAAGCTGCAGACTGAAGAGTGGAAACCGGATTTCGGGCCTGCAAAACTCAATCCCCTGGCCGGGGTCACCGCAGTGGGTGCCAGGGACTTTCTTGTGGCTTTCAACGTAAACCTTAATACCACTTCTACCAGAAGGGCCAATGCCATCGCTTTTGATGTCAGGGAGCGAGGCAGGGCGAAAAGGGAAGGTGACCCGATAACAGGTAAGATCCTGAAAGATGAAAATGGCAAACCGGTGATGATCCCCGGATCCCTTAAATCGGTCAAAGCCATTGGATGGTTCATCGAGGAATACGGTGTTGCCCAGATATCCATGAACCTCACCAATATCAACATCACCCCGGTGCATATAGCTTACGATGAAGTTTTCAAAAAGGCCAATGAAAGAGGGATCCGTGTCAGCGGATCGGAGCTGGTTGGCCTGATCCCACTTCAGTCAATGCTGGACGCGGGCAAGTACTTTCTAAGGATGCAAAACAGGTCGCTGGGAATCTCTGAAAGTGAGCTCTTAAATATTGCCATTAAATCCATGGGACTTGATGAGCTCAAGCCTTTTAACCCTGAAGAAAGGATCATTGAATACATGATTGCCGATAAGGGCAGGAGCAGGCTGGTCAACATGAAGCTCAATGATTTTGCCGATGAAACAGCATCTGAATCACCGGCACCCGGTGGTGGTTCTATTTCTGCATATGTTGGATCACTTGGTGTTTCTTTGGGAACAATGGTAGCCAACCTGTCTTCCCACAAAAGAGGTTGGGATGACAAGTGGGAAATGTATTCGGAATGGGCGGAAAAAGGACAAAAACTGAAAGATGAATTACTATATCTTGTAGATGAAGACACCCATGCTTTCAACCGCATCATGGAAGCTTTCGGATTACCCAAAGGAAGTGATGAAGAGAAACAAATCCGCCTGGATGCCATTCAGGAGGCCTCTAAATATGCCATGGATATCCCCTTCAGGGTCATGGAAAGATCCCTTCAATCCATGGATGTGATGATGTCTATGGCAAAAGACGGCCTGCAGGCATCCCTGTCGGATGCCGGAGTGGGTGCTTTATGTGCCAGGACAGCGGTGATGGGAGCATTTCTGAATGTCAAGATCAATGCTTCGGGGGTAGATGATAAAGCCTTTGTCACTGACCTGTTGAAAAGGGGAGAACAGATTGAAAGTGATGCGCTTAAGCGTGAGCAGGAAATCATTAACATGGTTAACGAAAAGATAGCCAATCAATAGGTATATCAATTTTGAATGGGCTTCGTGGCAGCCTGATCCTCAGGTGTAGTGGCCTCTTCCTTACCTCCATACTCTTCTTCAAGGAGATCTTTTAAATCAGCGGGTTGGACTTTCTGTGTCAGTTTGCCATCGATGGAATAGGCTATTTTGCCGGTCTCTTCGGAAACCATAATAGAGATGGCATCTGATTGTTCGGTGATGCCTACCCCGGCTCGATGCCGCAAGCCCAGGCGTCGCGACAAACTGGCATTGTTGGATACAGGTAATATGGTGGCGGCTGCCATGATTTTGTTTTCATGGATGATGATTGCCCCGTCATGCAGGGGGCTATCCTTAACGAAGATCCCTTCAAGAAGGATGGAAGATATCCTGGCATCGATAATTTCCCCGGTATCAATATATTGTTCAAGATCATTTTTTCGGGTGATGACGATGAGCGCACCGGTTTTGCTATCTGCCATGCGCTGGCAGGCCACAATGATGGGATCGATATCCAATTCAATGGATTGCCTGAATTTGAGTTTCCAAAAAAGGAAACGGCTGTTCTTCTTCTGGATGAAAGCAGGACGGCCCAGGGCAAGCAGGAAACGCCGGATCTCGGGCTGGAAGATGACAATCAGGGCAATAAATCCTACACTGATGAATGCACCCAGTATCTGGCTGAGCAACTCCATCTGTAAAGCATTGACAATCTGCCAGATTAAAAAGAGCGCCACAATACCAAAAAAGATATTGATGGCAGCCGTTCCTTTCAACAGGTTGTATAACTCAAATAATAAAATTGCAACCAGAAGAACATCCACCATGTCCAGCCACCTGATATCAATAAATGCAATAATATATAATTGGAACATGCTATAAAATTACTAAAAACTCTCAATCACCTAATCACTTAATAACTTAATCACAATATTTACAGCCTCAACTGCCTCTTTTACATCATGCACACGCAGTATATCAACGCCATTCAGCAATGCGATAGTATTTGCCACCGTTGTTCCGTTCAGGGCATGCTCAGGTTTTGTCCCCAATACCTTATTGATCATCGACTTTCTTGAAATACCAGCCATTACGGGAAAGCCTGAAGACTTAAAGACTTCAAGATGCTTAAGCAGACTGTAATTATGCTCCAGGGTTTTGCCAAATCCAAAACCCGGATCAATAATGATTTGGGTTATTCCTGCAGATAAGGCTTTTTGTGCCTGTGCCTGTAAAAATGTCCTGACCTCCTCCACAACATTATGGTAAACAGGGTTCTCTTGCATATTTTGTGGTTTCCCCTGTATATGCATCAGGATCATGGCTCCCTGGTGGGCTGCAACGGTTTCCAGGATTTTATCATCATAGGTCCCTCCGGAAATGTCGTTAATCAAGTCTGCTCCATTCTGCAGCGCTATTTCAGCCACACTGGCCCGCCAGGTATCAACGGAAATGATCAGCCCGGGGAAGGCTGAACGGATCGTTTTTAATGCTGGCATTAAGTGATCTATTTCCTGGTTTTTTGATAATTCCAGGGCTCCCGGACGGGTTGATTGTGCGCCGATATCAATCATTAAAGCACCTTCCTCAAGCATTTTCTTAACCTGCGGGACCCATTTTGATTCATGCAGGTAACGTCCACCATCATAAAAAGAATCGGGGGTAATATTCAGGACCCCCATCACAACAGGTGTTGAAAAGTCGATGATTTTACCCCTGATATTCATGAAGTGAATATTTTAAAAAAATGTACCTTTATCACGCTTTAATTGATGGACATTCATGTCCGGCTTAACTATTTGCGAAGATAATATATCGTATGGAAAAAACAGCAGAACAGTTCGAAAAGGTCGTATCCAAATGCAGGGATGTGTTCTCTAAAAAAATGCAGGACTACGGTAATTCCTGGCGGGTTTTAAGGACCTCTTCTCTGACTGACCAGATATACATCAAGGCAAATCGCATCAGAAGCATTCAGGAAAAAGGAGAAAAGCGTGTCGATGAGGGTATCCAGCCGGAATTTATCGGCATTGTTAACTATTCAATTATGGCGCTGATCCAACTCGAGCTTGGTGTATCCACTGAAGTGGACCTTGATAGTGACAAGGCATCCGAATTGTATGATCGATTCATTGACAAGGCCAAATCACTGATGGAGGATAAAAATCATGATTATGATGAAGCATGGCGCAATATGAGGATCAGCTCCCTGACAGATATCATCCTGATGAAACTCATGCGGGTAAAACAGATTGAAGATAATGAAGGCAAGACTGCGGTATCAGAGGGCATGGATGCCAGCTACTTCGATATCGTGAATTATGCCATCTTTGCCCTTATTAAAATTGATGAGTAATCCCATTTAATAATACTTAAATGACATTTATCAGGAACTTTAGCAGGATTATTGTTGGCTTGATTTTTATCTTTTCCGGATTTGTTAAAGGAATTGACCCGCTGGGTACAGCCTATCGTATTGAAGATTATTTTATCGCTTACGGGACGGAATGGGCCATGCCATTGGCTTTATTTTTATCAGTTTCTTTAAGTGCACTTGAATTTCTCCTTGGAGTGATCCTGGTGTTGAATGTCAGGATAAGATTTTTTTCCTGGCCGCTCTTCATGCTGGTCATCTTCTTTATCTTTCTGACGCTATATGATGCTGTATATGAGCCCGTTCCGGATTGCGGATGCTTTGGAGATGTCTTCACCATATCGAACTGGAATACCTTTTATAAAAATGTGATACTCATTATTTTTGTGAGTATCATCTTTGTCGACCGTAAAGATTTTCGTTCTCCGTTTTCTATCAAAGCACAAAATGCGATCGGATTTGCGTTTGCCTCTATTTTTGTCATCTTCTCCGTTTACAATTACCAGCACCTTCCAATCATTGATTTCAGGGAATGGAAAACCGGAAATGATATGGTTCCCGAAGAACAGGGATCGGCAAAGATCTATCTCACTTTCAGAAACATGGAAAGCGGTGAAATCAAAGAATACTTGTCCCCTGACTATCCATGGAAGGATTCAATATGGATGGAGAACTGGGAATTTGTCGATCAAAGGATTGATGAGTCAGGTCTCATTAAAGGCCATGAACTCATGATCGAAGACGAAGAAGGCCTGGATGTAACGGAAAACTTCATCAATAATCCGAACTTCCAGATGCTTCTAATAGCATACGACCTGGGCAGTACCGATGAGGGATCCTTCAA
>JAUXCL010000222.1 GCA_030618905.1 Bacteroidales bacterium
AACGCCATTATTCAAAGCCTTACGGTATTCAAAACCGGAGACCACTTCGGCCCAGGATCCTTCCTGGTGATAAACCTGGCAGACTGCGTTCATGTAGTTGGTTTTGTACGACCAGGCAAACTGAACTTTGGGATAGCGGATATTAAATGCTTTTTTAGCTTTATTCAGGGTAGTTCTTATCTGTTTCTCTGAAATCACAAATAAAGGTGATCCGTAATCACCAATTAACTCCTCGACGGCTACCCCATCAATATGGGTCATCGGTGTAAAACTTGTTCTCTTCCCGAATTTATTTGGCATATTGCTTTCAAGTCGCTGAATTACAGGACGCTCATATCTTTGTTTTTCCATTATATAAATTTTATTAATTCATTAAAGCTCTCCCGAAGTGGAGATCTGTTGAAACTCTTCAAGGTCGACGATCATATCATAAGCATAGCGTATGAACATCTTTCCTACTTCATATTTTTCAAAAGCTTTGACTTCACGCCCCAGGGCAAGATTCACCAGTGCTTCCGGGATATTTTGCCCGACACCCACCGCCAGGTATATCCATGCCGGCATCCGTGGGTTAATCTCCAGGATATAGAATTCATTGTCCTTGTTTTTCATCAATTCAATTTCAAATCCTCCCCGCCATTTTGTTTCACCGATAAATTTCTTAGTCAAATCAAGCATGTTCTGGTCGGATATGGAAATGCCTCCCCAGGCTTTTCCTTTATCTGTAATATATTGTTTGCGCATGGGCACAATGGCAATGGCATTACCTTTCCCATCTCCCAATCCCGTTATATTATATTCCGAACCATGAATGAACTCCTGCAATACCACTGGCAATCCCCATTTAGCAGTCACTTTATTAAAATAGCTGATCACCTGATCCGAATTATAGGCAATATGGGCGTCATAATACTTCCCTTTTACCAAAATCGGGAAATCGTAGCCATTTAAGGCCTTTTGTACCTCATTGACATTAAATACATTTTCGCTGTCAGGTACATGAAATCCATATTTCTTTCCAAATTCGGGAAGGTTCATTTTATGTCTTTCCTCGAATTGCTGTAATGTAGGCAGGAAGGTATGGATTCCCATAGCTGCCAATGTGGATTCAATTTTGATGAAGGGGAATAACTCGGCATCAAAATTCGGAATGATCAGGTCCAGGTTTTCTTTTTCATGGATGTATTCAATCCTTTCCAGCAATGCTTCTGCTCCGGTCGACGGATAAGGAATATGATAAGTCTTATCCACCAGGTCGTGCATATAAATACCAGGTTCCAGGGATTCATAGGATAATCCGATGATCCGTACATCAAGTGAGGTGGCTTCTCGCAGGGCCCTGATAACAGCGATTCCCGGGCCCGGACTATCAATGGCATTCAGGCCGGTAACGGCAATAGTTGTTTTTTTATGCCTGGTCATTTTCCAATAAATTATATTGCTTAAGAAATTCCATAAAATCATGATAGTCTTTTTCAAATGTTGCCTGCTCAACATGATAGTTCTTCATGATCTTCTCGCTGATATCATCAAAAGATTTTTCTTCTTTGAGCTGATTAAAGATTTCAACGGCAAGAACATTGGTTGAGAAAGACTCTCCGGTATCGGGGTTGAATATAAAACCGGAATCACTGATTGCTATATTTCTTTTTATTTTCATGGGCCGGTACAGTTTATCTTAATTATTAAATAGAAGTTTAAATCAAAATCGTTGCAATTTATAACAATAAAACGCCAGCTTTGTTATGAAATTTTAATTTATTTGTATAAGATTTTATGATACTTTGACACGCAAACCACTTCCCGATCTACTTAATTGCAACAAGCTTAATGGTATGGCTATGGGAAAAATGGCTAAATAAGAGACAGGGTATGCTAAAGTTTTAGTTTTTCTATTCTTTACCCTGCAATTCAGCAGCCCGCAGGTAATAAGCACCCTGAATGACAACTTGAGCATTTGCAGGTATGGAATCCAGTAAGGTAACCTGGGCAAAGCCATCTTCAACAAATCCCCTGTCGACTTCGACCTTTTGAAAGGCTACTTCATCTTCATCTAACAATGAAGGCAATGTATAATAGATAAAATAGCTTGCCTGCCCGTCGAAAATGATCGCATCCTCCGGCAAAGCATCCAGGTAATCTTCCTTGGTATGGATCTTGGCAGACACAAACATTCCCGGCAATAGATCATTGCTGGTATTTTTGAAATCGGCAATGGCCCTGACGACTTTGGCTTCCGTGCTAACCTTACTTGAGATGGCAGATATTTGCGCCTCGTACCTGACATTATCCAGGTTAGCTAATGAAAACTCTACCCTTTGTCCGGGTTTGATGCTCATAATATCTTTTTCGAAAATCATCAGCTCAACGAATAATTTACTCCTGTCGATTACTTTAAAGAGGGTCTCTCCAGGCTTAATATATTTACCAACATTGACAAATATTTCATCAACATAGCCGCTTAACGGGCTTTTCAGGATCATCTTATCAGTAATTTCACCTTTTTCAAGATCATCAATATCAAGTCCAAGCATCCGGACCTCCATTTTGATGGCATCGTATTCCGTTCTGGCCTCAAGGTAACTGGCCCGGGCTTTCTGGTATTGCTTTTCTGACGAGACATTCTCCTGGTTTAGTGTTTCTTGTCTTGAATGCTCCTTATCCCAAAGATCCAGTTGGCTTTTGGCCGCCAGATAGTCTGTTTGTTTCCGGATAAATTCCGGTGATATAACAATTGCCATATGTTGTCCTTGTTTCACATATGACCCGATTTGTACAATAACAGTGCTGATAACCCCATCACAAAAGCTTACAATATCTGCCTCACCGTTATGGGGAACAACCAGTTGGCCTTGTGCATGAACATCCTGCGATAGAATATGCTTGGATATTTGACCATATGTGATACCGGCATTTGCAACTTGGGTAGTGGACAGCATAATTCTGCCGGGTTCTGCTGATGAATCTCCCGGGGAATCTTTCGGCTCGTTTTGTTGATTACACGCACCTGTGACCAGGATAGCAAGGACAATGATGATATTTTTTTGAATTTTCATTATAAAAGTATTAATTCCGGAATGCACCGGTCATGTGTTTGATCAGGATTACTGCTTGGTTGTATTTGTCGAGTGACTCAAGGTAGCGAACAACAATGTCAATGGCCTCTGAGGAGAGTTGTACAAATTCAATATAATTGATCTCACCGGCATTATAACTCCTGGATGCATTTTTTATGATTAAATTCGACTGCTTCAGGGCTGTTCCTTCGTAAAATGCCAGCGACCTGCTTTGTTTATGGTATTCATGGAAGAGTATTTCCAGTTCAAGGTTCAGGGTCAGGTTTTGCTCTTCATAGGCATTCCTGGCCATTAATGTTTTAATCTTGGCTGCCTGTACACGACCTGCATTGCTCCAAACCCACACCGGGATCCCAACACCCAGGTACCAACCTTGAAAACCGGGGGTTCTGTCGATCGACATATTAAAATAGCCAATCTGTAAATCAGGCAGGTACCGGTTTTTTTGATTTTTTAAAAAAGCATCTTGTAGCAAAATAGATTGCCTGTAGTAATCAAGTACCGGATTTTGTTGGATAAGACTGGTGTCAATAATCCCGGGAAGCAATGACAGTTTAACCATTACTGTATCCGCAGGTATAAAATTACCATCAATGTTCATGATCTGCATAAGTTTCTTTTCAGCAATAAAGATATCCGCTTCTATCTCATTGATAAGGACCTT
>JAUXCL010000120.1 GCA_030618905.1 Bacteroidales bacterium
ATTGTCGGTTTTCGGTTTTCGATTTTCGATTTTCGATGTTTATTTACAATATGTATGGTAGGAAAATGGAGGAAATTGCAATTCCGAGTGATCAGGAACAGATTCAAATCGATGTTTCTTCATATCCGCGAGGGATTTATATTGCGGTTTTGAGGGGTGAAAAAGGAACCATTGCCAGGAGGAAGTTTGTGGTCGCAAGACCGTAAGATATCTGAAATCTGATTCATGATATCTGATATTTGATTTTCTGTTCACTGTTTACCGCTCACTGCTCACCGGATCATTTGTCGAGCGGAGTCGAGACCAAAAAATATATTGGGGATAAAGCTGTCACCCTGAGCGTAGTCGAAGGGTGAAATGCGTGATGCATAATCAGTAAGAAAATGAGTAAATAGTAAATGATTTATTTATATTTTTGCATTCGTTCTAAGCGACAAATCCAAAGATTAAAAGATTATTTATGAAAGCATATGTTTTCCCGGGGCAGGGAGCCCAATTTGTAGGCATGGGCAAAGACCTGTATGAAAAGTCAGCCCTTGCTAAAGAGTTGTTTACCAAAGCCAACCAGGTTTTGAAGTTTAATATTACGGACATGATGTTCGATGGGACTGAAGAAGACCTGAGGCAAACAAAAGTTACCCAACCAGCCATTTTCCTTCATTCCGTAATTCTTTCCAGGGTGCTTGGTGATGATTTTAAGCCCGACATGGTAGCAGGGCATTCTCTTGGAGAATTTTCAGCCCTTGTATCCAATAAGACCTTGTCGTTCGAAGACGGTTTGCGCCTGGTATCAAAAAGGGCCATGGCCATGCAAAAAGCCTGTGAGGTTGAGCCCTCCACCATGGCTGCTATTCTTGGGATGGATGATGAGATCGTCGAAAAGACCTTGATCTCGATTGATGAGATCGTGGTTCCGGCAAATTATAATGCTCCCGGACAGCTGGTCATTTCCGGATCCATAAAAGGCGTGGAACTTGCCTGCGAAAAATTCACTGAGATGGGGGCAAGGCGCGTCATTCCTTTGAAAGTTGGTGGAGCCTTTCATTCACCTTTGATGGAACCGGCCGGTACTGAACTTGCCAGAGCCATCAAGGAAACAAAATTTAAAAAAGGTATTTGCCCAATTTACCAGAATGTTACGGGACAATCTGTGACAGATCCTGAAATCATTAAAAAGAACCTTGTGTCACAGCTGACTTCACCGGTTAGGTGGGCGCAGATATCCAAAAATATGATTGCCGATGGTGCCACTGAAGTGGTTGAAGTTGGCCCGGGAACAGTTTTACAGGGTCTTGTCAGGAAGATAAAACGGGATATTAATGCTTACAGTGCCGTCTTTGAATAGGCCTTCCTATAAGTGACAGGCTTTATCTTTTCCCGTATTGTTTATTGTAATAATTCAGGTACTCACCGCTGGTGAGATGATCCATCCATTGCTCATGCCCAAGGTACCAGTCTACAGTTTTTTCAAGGCCCAGTTTGAAATCAAGTGATGGCGACCAGCCCAGCTGATCTTGTATTTTGGATGAGTCGATCGCGTAACGCAGGTCATGGCCTGCCCTGTCTTTGACAAAGGTTATCAATTCTGCTGAAGTGCCGGGCTCCCTGTCAAGTTTGGCATCCATGATCTCACAAAGCATCCTGATCAGCTCGATGTTCTGCCACTCATTATTGCCTCCGATATTATATGTCTCACCAGTTATACCCTGATGGAAGATCAGGTCAATGGCATTGGCATGGTCTTCAACATAAAGCCAGTCGCGTACATTTTCCCCTTTCCCGTAGATAGGGATCTGTTTCATGTGCTTGATATTGTTGATGGCCAGCGGGATCAGCTTCTCCGGGAACTGGAAGGGTCCGTAATTATTGGAACAGTTCGAAAGTACAACAGGAAGCTTATACGTATGAAAGTAAGCCCTTACAATATGGTCAGAACTGGCTTTGGATGCCGAATAAGGACTCCTGGGGTCGTAAGCTGTAGTTTCGATGAACAGGCCTGTTTCACCGAGCGATCCATATACCTCATCGGTTGAAATATGGTAAAACAGCTTTTCTTTAAAAGCATCATCCCATATTTTCCTTGCCGCATTCAACAGGTTAACCGTCCCCACAATATTGGTGAAAATGAATTCATTAGGACTAAGAATGGACCGGTCTACATGGGATTCAGCTGCCAGGTGGATGACTCCATCAAACTGGTATTGCTCAAAGATCTGACTGACAAAAGCGTCATCCACGATATCACCTTTGATAAAGTGATAGTTGCTGTGGCCTTCTATATCCTTAAGGTTTTCCAGATTCCCTGCATAGGTAAGCTTATCCAGGTTGAAGACCTGATAGTCAGGATATTTTTTGACGAAGCGGGTGATAACATGTGAACCAATAAATCCGGCACCGCCGGTGATAAGAATCTTTTTCATGTTTGCTTATTTATGTAAATCTGTTAGATAAAGCCAACTCCCAATTCCAGGCCGAAAGCATCATCTCCTCCAATCCTAAGGCTGCTTTCCAGCCTAGCTCCTGGTTAGCAAAAGAAGTGTCGGCCCATACCTTTTCTATATCTCCTTTCCTGCGCCCGGTGAACTGGTAGTTCAGTTTTTCGCCTGAGACTTTCTCAAAGGCTTTGATCACCTCCAGAACCGTGAATCCATTTCCGGTACCCAGATTGAATATTTCAAAGGGGATTTTACTATTCCCCTGCAGCATACGCTTGACTGCCACAACATGTGCTCTTGCCAGGTCAACTACATGGATATAATCCCGGATGGCAGTTCCGTCATGTGTACTGTAATCCTTTCCAAAAATTTTGAGATGATCCCGTTTTCCGATTGCAGTTTGGGTAATATATGGAACAAGGTTGTTCGGAACACCCAGGGGCAATTCCCCAATAAGTGCTGTATCGTGCGCTCCTATAGGATTAAAATAACGCAAAGAAATCGCGTTCATGGAACCGGCATCAACACTATCCCTGATGATGTCTTCCGATATCTTTTTGGTATTGCCATAGGGTGATTCAGCTTTCTTGAGAGGAGCCTGTTCGCCAACCGGCAATTGATCAGGCTGGCCATATACTGTACAGGAAGATGAAAATACAAAGTTCTGCAGGTCAAATTTCTGCATGGCCAGCAGGAGGTTGATCAGTGAAGTAAGGTTGTTGTAATAATACAGCAGCGGTTTCTCCACCGATTCTCCGACAGCTTTCAAGGCCGCGAAATGGATCACACCGACGATATCCTTGTGTTTCTCAATACATGCAAAAGTCGCTGCACGATCCACCAGGTCGAGCTCTTCAAATACAGGAACATGATTTGTAATTTCAGCGATGGAGTCAACTACTGTTCTGTCCGAATTGCTGAGGTTGTCGATGATGACAACTTCATATCCTTCATTCTGCAATTCGACTACAGTGTGTGATCCAATATATCCGGTGCCTCCGGTGACGAGAATTTTCATTTTGAGATGCTTTTGGTTACCGGTTTGCATATTCAAGTACGGCAGATGTGATGTATGCCAGTTGTTCTTCATCCATTTCGGTGCTCATAGGTAGTGAAATGACCTTTTCGGCTGCATCTTCCGTAATGGGCAGGTCTCCTTTTTTGTACCTGGGGCTAAGATAGGCATTCTGCAGGTGCAGCGGGACCGGATAATACACAGCTGATGGAATATCTTTCTCTTTCAGGAATTCCAACAAACCATCACGGTCAAGGTCTTTGGTTATTAAGGTGTATTGGTGAAATACATGGGTAGATTGCCGGTACCTGGCAGGCACCTGTAATTTAGGATGTGCACTGAATGCATCGTCATAATAGGATGCGGCGCGGTTTCTTTCAACGGCATAATCATCAAGATATTGGAGCTTGACTTTAAGCACTGCTGCCTGTATACTGTCGAGCCTGGAATTCACACCGATCATGTCGTGATAATACCTGACTTTCATGCCATGGTTGACAATAGCTCTCAGTTCATCTGCAAGCTGATCATCATCGGTAAAAATAGCCCCTCCATCACCATAACAACCCAGGTTCTTTGAAGGAAAAAATGAGGTGCATCCAATATGGCCTATAGTACCCGCTTTCTTTCTTGAATTGTCAGCATAGATATAATCTGCACCAATAGCCTGGCACGCATCTTCAATGATAAAAAGGTCATGCTTTTTGGCGATGTCCATGATGGCTTCCATATCCGTACACTGCCCGAAAAGGTGAACCGGAACAATGGCTTTGCTTGCAGGTGTTATGGCTTTCTCAATCGCTGCCGGATCAATATTGAATGTATCCGGATCTATGTCGACCAGAATGGGGGTTAAGCCCAAAACGGCAATGACTTCTGCGGTGGCGATAAAAGTAAATGATGTGGTGATCACTTCATCTCCTGGTTTAAGGCCTAATGCCATCATGGAGACCATCAGCGCATCTGTCCCGTTAGCACAGGGGATCACATGCTTCACACCCAGATAATTTTCCAGGTCAGTCTGGAAGCTTTTGACCGCTGGTCCATTGATAAATGCGCATGAATCAATAACTTCTTTAATGGACATGTCCACCTCGTCCTTGATCTTCAGGTATTGGTTGCGCAGGTCAACCATTTGAATTTTTCTCATAAATTCGGATTATAATAGCGTTATAATGTATGGCATTTTACAGATGCAAAAATATGTATTATTTTATGCTATAACGCTATTTCCATTATAAATTATACTGTTTTGCATATCTTTGCGTTGTCTATCGGTTAAAGGTGAAGTTTTGAAAAAACTACTGAGCATTGCGGCATTTTTGATCATCTCACAGGCCTATTCCCAGGTAAGCGTCAGAGATAGTTCCATATCTATGCCGATCGTTTACGGATTTTACTCTTATCAGATACCTGGGGGTGATTTAGCTGATCGCTTTGGGCATAGTTCATCAATTGGTGCAGGATTTATGTTCAAAGCAAAATCAAACTGGACTTTTGGAATTGAGTATAGCCATATTTGGTGGAATGAGGTAAAGAATGGAGATTCTATCCTGAAACATATACTAACTGAAGATGGACAAATTATTGACATCGGGGGATTGTATGCGGTATTTGACTTGTTTGGCAGGGGGTTTACGATCACAGGACAGGTTGGAAAGCTTATTCCGGTCCTGTCTCACAATGATAACTCCGGAATTTTACTGAAAGCAGGTATTGGATATATGCAGCACTGGGTCAGGATACAGGTAAAGGAACAGGAATCCGTTCCATGGCTTTCTGGTGATTATGCAAAGGGGTATGACCGCCTGTGTAGCGGGCTGACATTGAACCAATTCATTGGTTATTCTTATATTGGCAATAGCCGGGTCTGGAATTTCTATGGCGGATTTGAGTTCACCCAGGGGTTTACCAGGAATCAACGGGATATAGATTTTGATACACGTATAAAGGATGATAAAAGCCGTGTTGACCTGATCTTTGGTATCAAGATAGGATGGATGATACCTGTGTACCGAAATACCAAATCAGATTTTTACTATTATTAAGCGAAGCCCTCATGTCATTTCTGTATAATATTTCAATTTATTTATACCATTTTGGCATTTTCTTATCCAGCTTCTTTAATGCTAAAGCAAGATCCTGGATTCAAGGAAGAAAACATCTTTTCAAAAAGCTGGCAGCCCTGGATTTGAAAAAAAAGCCCTTGATCTGGATCCATTGTGCTTCATTGGGCGAATTTGAGCAAGGCAGGCCAGTGATTGAGGGGCTGAGGGATAAGTATCCGGATCATTTCCTTTTACTGACATTTTTCTCCCCGTCCGGGTTTGAGATTAAAAAAGATTATGATCAGGTTGATCATGTAGCTTACCTCCCGATTGATACAAAACACAATGCAAAAGCATTTCTGGATATACTCAATCCCTGTCTGGCAATATTCGTAAAATATGAATTCTGGTTTAACTACATCAATGCCATGGCGGCACGGGATATCCCTGTGGTGGTTATTTCGGCTAACTTCAGGAGGGATCAGCATTTCTTTAAGTGGTATGGAGAATGGTTCAGGAAAGGACTTGGAAAGATCAACACTATTTTCGTGCAAAGGGATGATTCAAAGGAACTTTTAGGCAGCATTGGTTATGAGGCTGTATTTGTCAGTGGAGACACACGCTTCGACAGGGTTGCAAGCATTGTAAGTGCAGCTGGGGAGATCAATCCGGTCATGCAGTTTAAAGATGGCAAAGCCTTGTTGCTGGCGGGAAGTACCTGGCCGAAAGATGAAGAAATCATTATGTCCGTTTATCCCGACCTGAAGGATACCATGAAATTGGTTCTGGTCCCTCATGAAGTACACGAGGAAAGGATCAGGCATCTGTGCGGCCAACTTAATTTCCCTTTCATTAAGTTTTCAGAAGTAAAAGATTTACAGGATCATGATGCCGGTATACTCATCATAGATAGCATCGGGCTTTTATCCAGGCTTTACAGGTATGCCGATATATCTTATATCGGAGGTGGGTTTGGTGTGGGCATACATAATATCCTGGAAGCTGCAGCATTTGGAAAGCCGGTAATTTTCGGACCCAATTACCACAAGTTCAAAGAGGCTGTAGAATTGGTTGACCGGGGGGGTGCTTTCAGCATCGAAAATGCAGCACAATTGGAAGATAAGATAACATCCCTGATTAAGGATGAAAAGGGCTATCAGAAAGCCGCTGAAATTTCCTCATCATATGTTTTACAAAACCAGGGAGCAACAACAACCATACTGGAACAATTAGACAAGATCATTAACAATAAAGCATAAATACTGGAGTATGAAAAATATGATAAAGAGCATTTCATCATTACCTGCGAAGGCACATCTTGTGCATATCGTTTATTCCAAAGATGAATTGAAAAGATTGAAACTGAAAAAGGAGGAGCTGAAATATGCGCAATCCATGTTTGAGGAAAATAAATCAATAATAATACCCATTAATCGTTATGAGCAATGGCTCTTCATACACATTGTAAAGCAGGATGAGAATCCTGACACGCAATTGGAGGGATTGAGAAAAAGCGGGAACCAATTGCAGGGTATCATCAATAAGCACAGGATACAGCATATTCATCTTTTTGATGTCCGGGATAATAAGGATTCCTTGCTGGCCATGGCTGAGGGGATGGCACTGGGGAACTACCAGTTTATCGGGTACAGGAAAAGCGAAGATGACGAAGTACATACCTTAAGAAGCATTTATTTGCCTGCCAATATCGTCAAGGCTAAAGATGTCAAGGAATTGAATATCATTATAGAGGCCGTATATAATTGTCGTGACCTTGTCAATGAACCCTTGTCCCA
>JAUXCL010000133.1 GCA_030618905.1 Bacteroidales bacterium
ACAGGTGTGTTTTATTGGAAGAAAGAGATATACAATTCCGAAATCCCCATTATTGCTACTTTGATTTTTGGCGACCTTGGTGTTATTGCCGGCGGATTAACTGCTTATGCTCATATCCTTCGCGACAACAACAGGGCAATCCGCTTTAACAAGATGATCGGTTTCGAATTATGTGATGACCAGGAGAATGTGGAAAACCAATTGTATAAGATGACCAGGGATAGCTATATAAAGCATTCCATAAAACTGCGAAAAGCATTTTATCATATCAGTGGCAAGGAACCCATCATGATCCATATTGAACCCATAGATTATGAAAAAGGATGGGGACAGTTTATTGAGAAATATTTTGACAGCCAGTATCTTGTTAAAGAAGAGAAAGTTGATGGGGGGATAAAGTACTTTTTTGATGTCTCAAAGGCATTTATTATATGAAGATTCCATTTAACAGACCATATTTCACAGGCAACGAAATTCAGACCATTATCAAGGCGGCGATGGCGGGGCAGATATCGGGAAATGGCCTGTATACGCAAAAGTGCCAGCGTTATTTTGAGAAGAAGTTTGGTTTTCAAAAGACTTTGCTCACCACCTCATGTACCGATGCACTGGAGATGGCAGCTGTCCTTTGCGATCTGGAACCCGGAGATGAGGTCATTGTTCCGGCATACACCTTTGTGTCCACAGCCAGTGCTTTTGCGCTGCACAGGGCAAAAATCGTTTTTGCGGACAGCTGTGAAGACAACCCCAATATTGATCCTGAGAAACTTGAAAGTCTGATTAACGATAAATCACGAGCCATTGTTGTGGTGCATTATGGGGGTGTGGCCTGTGATATGGACAGGATTATGGAAATCGCGGTTAAGCACGGGCTGTTTGTCATTGAGGACGCAGCACATGCAATTGATGCCTATTACAAAAAGCAGACCCTTGGCAGTATAGGTCATTTCGGCGCCTTTTCCTTTCATGAAACCAAGAATGTGATTACCGGTGAAGGGGGCATGCTGGCTGTTAATGACAAACGATTTAGCAAGCGGGCGGAGATCATCTGGGAGAAAGGGACCAATAGGGCAGCCTTTCACCGTGGGGAAGTTAAAAAATATGAATGGGTTGATATTGGATCATCATACCTCCCTTCTGAAGTGATGGCAGCAATGCTTTATACCCAGCTAATGGCCATTAAAGGTATTCAGAAGCGCAGGAAAGAGATCTGGGAAACGTATAATGAAAAACTAGAACCTCTTGAAGAAAGAGGCTTGATCCAATTGCCAAAAATCCCGGAATATGCCTCCAATAATGGAAACATGTTTTACATTGCTGCTAAAAACCTTGATGAACGGGATAAATTGTTAAAGCACCTGAGTCGCAATAATATCCATGCCGTATTCCACTATCTTCCCCTTCATACCAGTCCATATTATAAGGACAAGCACGACGGTCGCGAGTTGCCAAATGCCATTCGTTTTTCAGAAGGCATACTCCGGCTGCCGTTTTATTATGAGTTATCGGTGAAGGATATGAATTATATCGTTGAAAAAATTTATAATTTTTTCAACAATCAGTGACCAGTAACCAGTTACAACTATTCATAAAAATGCATCTCCCGAATATATCGATACACTTTCTCCGGAAGCATATACTTTATGTCTTTGCCGGATTTGACAGACTGGCGGATAAAGCTGGCAGAGATCTCCATCAACGGAGCTTCAAAGAATCGGATGCTGGAATGGCTGGCGTAATCGCCGGGATCATAACCAGGTCGCTGATAGATATATAGTTGATATTGCTTGAGGATCTCCTGGTAGTTCTTCCATTTATGGAATGTAGGAAAGATGTCGGTACCGCTTATCAGTATAAATTTGTGATCGGGGTATTTTTCCTGCAGGTAAGTTAAAGTGTCTATTGTGTAGGAAGGCCTGGGCATCTTGAATTCGATATTGCATGAGCTGAGCCTGGGGTCATCTTCAATGGCAAGGTCAACCATAGCCAGGCGGTGATGGTCGGCCAATAGCGTTTTCTTTTCTTTTAAAGGATTTTGCGGGGAGACAACATACCAGACTTCATCCAGATCGCTGTTTTCCACCATATACTCTCCTACGATCAGATGCCCGATATGAATGGGGTTGTAAGACCCAAAGAATAATCCCGTTTTTTTTGATTGTTGACTATTCATGGCTCAGAAAACTTTGTATGACTGCTTTTGCCTCCCTGACCGCAGTATCCAGGTCATCATTGACCACAATGGTGTCAAACTTGTCTGCCAGGTCCATCTCTTCCTGTGCTTTTGCCAACCTGGTTTCAATATGTTCCTGCTTGTCGGTTGACCTGTTGATCAGTCTTTCTTTCAACTGTGCTAAGCCTGGTGGCTTGATAAAGATACTTAATGCCTGAGCACCATATTGGCTTTTCATGCTAACACCTCCATACACATCCGCTTCAATGAGAATAGTTTTTCCCTTATCCCAGATCCTGCTGAGTTCTGATTTCAGGGTCCCGTAAAAGTGGTTTTTATATACCTCTTCCCATTCCTGGAATTCATCATTGACGATCCTTCGCTTAAAATCATCCACACTTAAAAAGTGATAATGAACACCATCCTGCTCACCATTACGCATTGGACGGCTACAGGCTGAAACTGAGAATTCAATATCCATGCCTGAATCCAATATGGCTTTGATAATGGTTGACTTTCCGGCCCCGGAAGGAGCGGATATGATGATCATTTTTCCTTGCATGTCAGAGGATGTTGAATAATTGCTCCTTGACCTTTTCCAATTCATCTTTAAGGACGACTACGATTTTCTGGATATCTGCATCATTGGCTTTGGACCCAATGGTGTTGATCTCCCGGCCCATCTCCTGGGCAATGAAGTTTAATTTTTTTCCATTTGAAACATTGTCCTTAATCGTTTCAAGGAAATAATCGATATGTTGCTGCAGCCTGACTTTTTCTTCCGTAATGTCAAATTTCTCAATATAGTAGATCAGTTCCTGTTCAAAACGATTTTCGTCCACTGATCCCTTCTCCGCCAAATCATTGAGCCCCTTCCTGATTTTTTCCCGCATGAATGTCGCACGTTTTTCCTCAAAAGGAACGATCTTCCCGGATGAAGCATCAATATTGCTTAAGCGGTTCATGCATTCTGCTTCCAGGACTTTCCCTTCCGTAGCCCGGAAGTCGTTGACACTCGCGACAGCTTTTTCAATGCCGGCCATCACCGCTTTCCATTCCTCTTCGTCCAGTTCCGGCTTTGCTGTGGCCAACACATCCGGCAAACGCACCAGGAGTGGAAGGTATTGGGTATCCTCTTCACCGATTTGCCCGGCAATCTTTTTTAATTCCTCATGGTAGGTGGCAGCCAGTTGATGGTTGAAGGAGTAGTTGCTGGAAGATCCTATGTTTTCTATGCCAATGTTACACTCTATTTTACCTCTCTGTAGCTGTTGTGCTATATATTGCCTGATTACCGGCTCTTTTTCTTTGTATAGATGGGGAAGTCGCAGATGCAGGTCCAGCTGTTTGCTGTTCAGAGATTTCATTTCAATAGTCACGAGTTTGTCCGGTAATTCACATATGGATTTACCGAATCCGGTCATAGATTTGATCATATCATCATTTATTTATTTTACAAAGATATAAATGAAACGCTGTTTTACAAATGTCCCCCTTGTGATGGCTTATCAATGTAAATTGCTAAATTTTAGTATTATTGTATATTAATGTACCAAAAACCAGGTTACAGTGGCAATTCGTAGAACTACATTTAATATAAAAGTTGTCCTGTGGATACTTATCCTCATACTTAGCATCAAATTGACCGATGCCCAGGATATCTATTATAAAGTTTATAATACTTCCAACGGAATTCCCAGCACACAGGTTTATGACATTAAAATAGATCATCAAGGATATCTCTGGTATGCGACAGATTTCGGGGTAGGCAGATTCGACGGTTTTGAATTCCAGAACTATACCATAGAGGATGGCTTACCCAACAATTCCATTATCAGATTGTATGTTGATCAAAAAGGCAGAATGTGGTTCCATGGTTATTCAGGAGAGCTCAGTTATTTTGATAATGAGGAAATTGTTGCCTTCCCTTACAATGAGCAATTGAGCAATTTCACATATAATAATTACGTGCATGAGATCTATATTGATGAAGCTGGCAATCTTATCATATCACCAATGAGTGGGGGCGTGAGCAAATTTGACTGTGATGGAAGTGCTGATCATATGGATTTGATGGTTCAACCGCTTAAATATTGCTATTTTCTGATCAACGATTTTGGCGATGAAGTTTTCACCAGTCTGTTAGCAGACAGAAATGCCAGGGTTATTGTTGATTCTTTAAGAACGGTAAACCAATACCGGGTTCCTTTTAAGTATAAAAAACTCGCATTTCATCGCTATTGCATTAAACTGGATGAACATCACTTTATACTCTCTTACGGTAATGAATTATGCCTTTTGAAAAATGGAGCCATCATCAGGAGATTACATTTTAAAGATCAAATTGCCGGCATTATGCTTGATGCGGAGCATAATCTCTGGGTAACTTTAATGTTCGGACAGGGTGTCCACATGTATGCCGGGGCGGACCTGGAAATAAAACCCATTAAATACTTTGAAGGAAAAACCATTACAAAAGTCATGCAGGACAGGGAAGGAAACTATTGGTTCTCAACTGTAGGAGAAGGTTTATTGTTTGCCCCATCCATAAATTATATCATTTTCAATGAAACAAAAGATGGCCATGCTTTGAATATCTTATCCATGGACCGTTTTAAAGATGACTTATATGTATCTACCATTGACAAATCCATCTACAAATACAATATTTCTCATGGAAGGGCAACGGAAAAAGATCTATTTATAGCTTCTGATCTGAGTAATTGGGTTTTTGATATTGAAGTGGATGTTGACGGTCAGATATGGTTAGCCTCAGCTTACGATATGAGAATGGATTCTCTGGGCAAGCCTCTTCCCCCTGATAGCTCATTTACCACTTATGAAATTGAAGAAGGTAGAAACGGTCGTATACTTTTGGGTTCCAATATGCTAAGTGTATATGAAAATAACCAGCTGTCGAGTTATCCTTCCGACCAATTTAGAAGAAGAATATATGCTTTGCACGAGGATGAAACGGGTAATATCTGGATAGGGACACTGGCGGGATTATATAAGTTTAATGGGCAGGACTATATCTTCATGGGTGCACATCAGCAGGAGCTTGGAAAGCGGATAAATTGCATTTCATCCATCGGGGATTGCCTGATAATCGGGTCAGGTTCATACGGGGTCATTCTTTACCAGGGTGATAGCATTCAGAAAATTATCAATAAGGAAAATGGCCTGGTCAGCAATTCGGTGAATGAATTATATTTTGATGAGGATTCGACCCTATGGGTAGGAACCAACCGCGGCCTGAGTAAAATAAGATTTATGGATCTGGACAGTTTGCATTTTAACATTGAAAATTATACATCACTGGATGGTTTGCCTGCAGAACACATCAATGAGATCCTTGCCCTTGATCAGTATTTATGGTTGGGAACAGACCAGGGGTTAATATGTTTTAATCCGGATAAGGTCAAGGTTACAAAAAAGGCTCCGCCCATCGATATTACCGGGATCAGCATTAATGCCAGGGACACCTTACTTGTGGATGAATACAATTTAGAAAGTTACCAGAACAATATTCGCATCTATTTTAAGAGCGTCAGTTTCAAAGGCCGGGATAATATTGTTTATCGTTACTTAATGATTAATCTTAACGAAGAGGTCATCCTGACAAACAATACCTATGCTGACTTTCCAAATCTTCCAAGTGGAGAGTATACTTTTTTGGTGAATGCGGGCTATAAAGATGGACTCTGGAATGAAACCCCACAATCTCTGAAGATCACCATTAATAAGCATTTTACAGAGACCGCCTGGTTCATCATCCTGATCATTCTTGCAGGCTTCATGGTCATCGGATATATTGTGATGAAAATATTGCAGAACCAGAAAATAAAGGAAGAGCGGAAAAAAGAACTGATAAAATTGGAAAACAGGTTTTTCAGATCCCAACTAAATCCGCATTTTATTTTCAATGCTTTACTTGCGATACAGAGTTTTATCTTTAAGAAGCGACCTGATGAAGCAGTCAGGTACCTGACCAATTTTGCCAAACTGATCCGGTACATCCTTTCCATTTCGGATGAAGAGTTAATATCCCTGGATAAGGAAATACAGTTCATACAGAACTACCTTGAATTGCAGAAGTTAAGGTTCAGTGAAAAATTTAATTATAGCATTGTTGTTGATCCGGAAATCAATGTTGAGATGGTAAATATTCCTCCTTTATTGGCCCAGCCTTTTATTGAAAATGCAATTGAGCACGGTATCCAATATAAGCCCACAAAAGGAAATCTTGAAATAATACTGTCTGCTTATGATCACAGTATCCTGTTTGAAGTTATCGATGATGGCATTGGCCGGGAGGCATCTGCCAGGATCAATGCAAAACGAACAGATAAACCCAAATCCTATGGGATGGCCATTATTCAACAGAGAATTGATCTCATGAATAAGATCACGGACTATGATATACAGGTAGAAATAGATGATTTGTTTGAGGGTAATGAAGCATCCGGTACCCGGGTGAGCATCAGGATTCCCATTTAGAATGAATAATATTGTCATGCAAATGTTTATATTTAATACTTATTTTGTAATCTTTGCCGAGAATTAAACCAAATTGCCATGATTAGAACGATCGTCATTGATGATGAAAGCAAGGCCAGGGAAACCATCACTGAAATGCTTGGCGTTTATTGTAAGGATGTAGAG
>JAUXCL010000181.1 GCA_030618905.1 Bacteroidales bacterium
CTATAACCTATAACCTATAACTTATAACCTATAACTTATAACCTATAACCTATAACCTATAACCTATAACTTATAACTATTAAAAACCCCCTCCAGAGTTTGCGGTTTACAAATAATTTCCTAATTTTGCACTCCATTTTAAAAACCAATAAATTTTTAAACACAACAGAAAATGACAAATCAGTATGAAACCGTTTTCATTATGACTCCCGTTTTGTCTGATGAACAGATGAAGGAAACGGTTGATAAGTTCAGGAAATACCTGAAGGACAAAGGCGCTGAGATAGTCTTTGATGATGATTGGGGGCTGAGAAAGCTGGCATATCCCATTCACAAAAAATCAACTGGATTCTATCATCTTCTCGAATACAAAGCAGAAGGTGATCTGATTGACAACATGGAAGTTGCCTTCCGTCGTGATGAACGCGTTATCCGTTTCCTTACCGTGAAACTGGACAAGCACGCAGTAACGTACAATGAAAAGAAACGCCGGATAGCAAAAGAAAAGAAAGAAAAAGAAACAGTTGAATAAGCATTAAAATTAAAAACAATGGCAAGTAGCAATTCTGAAATTAAGTATTTAACCCCCATCACTGTTGACACCAAGAAGAAAAAGTATTGCCGTTTCAAAAAAAGCGGCATCAAGTATATAGATTACAAAGATGCTAACTTCCTCTTGAAATTTGTAAACGAACAGGGGAAAATCCTTCCCAGAAGGATTACCGGTACTTCAACAAAATATCAAAAGAAGGTTTCACAAGCCATTAAGCGTGCAAGACATCTTGCGTTGATGCCTTATGTTGCAGACCTTTTAAAATAAGGAGGAATAAAGATGGAAGTAATCTTAAAACAAGATATACCAAACCTGGGCTATAAAAACGACCTGATCAAAGTCAAAGCAGGTTACGCCCGCAATTACCTGATCCCAAAAGGCCTGGCTATGAATGCCACAGAAACGAACAAGAAAGTGCTGGCAGAAGTTGTTAAGCAGAAATCTTTCAAAGAAGAGAAGATCAGGAAAGAAGCTGAAACTCTTGCTCAAGCTTTGGAAGGTCTTGAACTCAAAATCGGTGCCAAGGCAGGAACCTCAGGGAAGATCTTTGGTTCTGTAAATGCCCTGCAGATCTCCAATGCCATCAAGGAAAATCACAATTTGGAAATCGACCGTAAGATAATTATCGTAGATGGTGAGGCCATTAAAGAGCTCGGAGTTCACACTGCTAAGGTAAAACTGCACAAGGAAGTAGAAGTAGACTTGAAATTTGAAGTGATTGCAGAATAAGCCTAGATCGTCTGATTAAAGGTAATGAAGTAGTTAGCAAGAAAATTCCAGATTGTCACAATCCCTATGGCAATCAGTTTTGCCACGTAGAAATTCAACTTAAACCTTGAATGGAACAGCCATAAGAACAGGTTGTTCAATCCTAAACCGATGAGTGAGATCACCAGGAACTCGGTATATTCCCATGCAATATCGGGATTATCGCTTTCAAAGGTCCAGATCCTGTTTAAGATATAATTCGTTGAAGCTGCAATGGTAAAACCAATGGAATTGGAGATGTATTTCTGTACTTTGAATACCTCCTTAAACAAATAGGTAAATCCATAGTCTACAATCACGCCCGTAGCGCCCACAGCTGCAAACTTGAGGAATTTAAAGAGGAAAGCCTTTGTCAGGAAGTCGAGCATAGGTTGGTTGTACTGATAAATTGCTAAACTGATAAATTGTTAAATTGTCATCAGGATCATAGTATCATAGTATCATAGTATCATAGTACCATAGTATCATAGTGCGAAAGTTATTGTCAACTGTCAACTGCCAATTTTCCAATTATCCAGCATCTAGTATCCAGCATCTAGTATCCAGTATCTAGTATCCAGTATCTAGAATCTACAACTGAATAAGCAGGACTTTCTTTTCCCCATCTCGCATCACATCAACCGTAATAATCTGTCCTGGTTCAAGTTTCTTAAGCCGATTCATATAATCGTAGATGTCATTTACCTGCTTGCCATCAAGGGCAACGATGACATCTCCCTTTTCCATACCCCCTGCAAATGCCGGTCCGTCCTGTCTTACGCCACCCACTCCAAGACCTTTCACCTCGGTAGCTGTAAAATCAGGCATGATGCCCAGGGTAACCTTAAAACGCATAGACCTGCGTCCTTTTTCCTTAGCTCCGGCTTCCTGGAAAGTCAAGGCTTCATCCCGGTTAGCAATGGAATAAACCAATGCATAGGAATAATCTGACACCAGCTTCTGACCCTCAAAATTGATGAATTCCACATCGTCAACCGGTGTATGGTAATCTTCGTGTACCCCGGTATTAATAAAGAAAACCGGGATATTACTGGCATAAAACGGGGCATGGTCGGAAGGGCCAAAGCCTTCCGGGGATAATCTCAGGTCCAGTTCATAATCCACTCCTGTGGCCTTAATGATCTCCTCAGATTCTACTGAGGTTCCGCTGCCCCCTACCATGACCACCTTTCCATCATTCAGGCGCCCGATCATGTCAAAATTGACCATGGCAATGATCTTATCCTTATCTACGAGGGGATTATCGTTAAAATATTTACTGCCCAGGAGCCCCATTTCTTCTGCTCCGAATGCCATTGCAATCACGCTTCTCTTTAAATTATCTTTGTTGGCTGCCAACCTTTCAGCAATCTCTATCACACCTGCCACACCTGAAGCATTGTCATCCGCTCCATTATGTACAGCAATCGTATCCGGCATCCTGGAACCGGATCCCCATCCTCCCATGCCAAGGTGGTCGTAATGGGCACCGATTATAATAAACTCATTTTTTAATACAGGGTCACTGCCTTCAACCATGCCAAGTACATTCTGGGTCCTGACCCTGTCGTAATGGAGTAATGTTTTGTTTTCAACCGTCAGGCCCAACTCAAAAGACATGGACATTCTCTCATTATTCAATAAAGACTCCAACTGCTTAATTGTCTTTTCTGATTCCTTGAGCATTGCATCCGCAATTTCCCGCTTGACATGCAGCACAACGATCCCGGCATTGGAATTTGAACGGTCGTAATACAGCGACACAAGGGGGTCCTTTGCATCCCATTTAGGTCCTGATACGAATATAACTCCTGCCGCACCTTTATCTCTGGCAGCAAGCACCTTGTCCCTGTCGCCACTAAATGGCATATAATTGCTATTGGTATTATCCGGTTCCGGGTCGCCTCTCAGGATCATGACCCACTTAGCGGTCACATCAAGATCCTGGTAATCATTCCATATTAAAGTATCGCTGTCAATCTCAAAACCATAGCCGGCAAATACAATATCAGCACTCACCTCATCGCTTTTGGAATAAGCAAATGGCATGTATTCTTCTTCAGCTTTTACCTGAACACCATTAAAACTTAAATAATTGCCTTCCTCCAGGCTGACAGAGGTGGTCACCTCAAAAAACTGAAAGCCATCTTCGCCCAGGGGTAAAAGCCCGGCTTTTTGAAATTGCTCATTAATATAAGTAGCAGCAATAAAGCCCTCATCAGTACCGGGCAGACGGCCCTTAAGGGAATCTGAAGCCAGAAATTCCAGGTGGGATTCAAGTTCTTTTACTGTAATCTCTTCCTGTGCGAAAGTGATGGTGCTGATGATCTGCATGATGACCAGCAATGAAATTGTCTTTGTTAAGCTCATAATGTGTGGATTTGATACAAAATTACATATTTTCCTTAAGCCTTTTGCTTATGGTTTTACTGATGTCTGCTTTGAGGAAATATTCGGAAACCAAAACAGGTATAAATACTCTAATTTTGAGAATAGTTTCCCATTTTGGGAAAAATAAGCACCTCCAGTGTCAATTCAAGACACTGATAAACAGCAACCAACAATAATGGCACTGAATTTGGATTATATAGTGCGTTATATTAAGATTTGGTTTTGTTTATTTTTTAGGGCCGTCCGTCAAGGACGGTTTTTTTTTGCTTACCCCTCTGTCCGCCCGAAGGCGGACATCTCCCCTGAAGGAAAAAAGCCTCCCATCCGGAAGGCTTTTCATATTTATGATTTAAAATAGCTTATTCTATGATCATTTTTCTGGTTACTGCATCCAGGCCAGTCGTAAGGGTAAAGAAATAAATACCGCTTTCCAGGTCTTCCGCTTCGATAGCAATCTTATGCAATCCTGAGCCGTAGTGACCGTAATCGATAGTTTTTACTTTTTGTCCCAGAATATTGGAAACCTCCAGCGTTACATTTGCATCCCTGCTCAAGGTCATGTTCACATAAGTTACATTATTGAAGGGATTCGGGAAGTTTTGTGAAACGGTGATCAGGTTTTCCTCATACTCATGTGTGGACACCCAGAAACCAAAATCATCATCCGTAATCCTGAATTCATCCACATATTTGAAGGTAACGGGGTCAATATTATTGGCCGGGTTCATGGTCTGACAAACAAAAGGAATTTCGTACTCTCCACCATGATCAAAGACATAGTATGAGGCTGTTGCCATCCATGATTTCCACATCACCGGAGTAAAGGCAGTTACATTAAACATTTCTGTATAGGACATATCAGAAACCCTGTAACCCGTGCAATAGATGTCGGGAGCATTATTGTCACCTATATTATCGATCCGGGTATTTTGCCATGAGAAGAATAGCTTGGAAGCATCAGGAGTGACTGAAATGTAAGGACGCAGATCCTCACTGAGATCATTTCCTGTGGAACCCGGGTATGTCCCGCGGAAAGTATAGGGCCTTGTCAGGGTATCAGCATACCAGGCACTCATATCGCCGTATGAAGCTGCGTGGATCAATGCGATCAATCCTTGACAACCGAGCTCAGGCTCTTCAGTAAATTTGGTAATAATGCTCCAATCATTACTTCCCTTAACGCCAACCACAAACGTAATGTGTGGATTGCCATTTATATCCACAGCTATGTCCATATCAAATGCCGTTGTAAATATAATTTCTGTTCTGTCAGGCAGGGGTGGTACAAATAACTTTTCAATGAGAGCATCTGTCAGGTAGTTTAATACAGCAGGTAATCCATGTGGGCCACCGAGTTGTACATTGTATGGTCCATCCCAGTTTGCACCGCCATCAGTGGTCTTAAACAGAATGGGGTAATATGCCAGGTCAGC
>JAUXCL010000073.1 GCA_030618905.1 Bacteroidales bacterium
ATATCAACGATCAATACCGGCTTTTTGCCAACCATGATCTGGAAAGTATCTGTTCTTTCCAGGCCGGCAGCATCGGTTATTTTCAACAAAAATTTTGATTCATAGCCGTTTAAGGTATTTGCAGAAGCCTTAACTTTAAAAGGCCGGGATGCAACCTGACCGGCTTCGATATTACCGTAAGCCATGGACGAAACTCCTTCAATGCTGACAAATTCACCTAATGATAGTAATTCCCCTTTCACATTTTCGGCTGCAGCCCTGCCATCATTACTGATACTGATCTGCAGGTCGGCGCTTTCATCAGGATCCAGACGGCCATTGTTCCCGTCATCAACCTGAACCTGAAGAAAATGTAAATACGGAGCCTTCACATTGCTGATGATCATTCTTTCTTTCTCGATTGCAGACGATATGACCTTATTCTCCAGAGTGATGGCGTAAGCATCAGGTATACCAGGATCGACAGTAAACCGGAAAGCAGCTGCCGCCGTTTTTGTCTCTCCCGGGGCAATTGACCCAAAATTCTGCAAGTTATCATTCAATACGATAAATTCATCATTCGAGGAGATGGAAGCCTGTACATTGCCCTGTGCCTGCTGTGCAATATTTGTAACGGAAAAATCCATGAGGACTATATCTCCGTTACGAATGTTCGTATCACCATTCACATTAAAAGCATAGGATGTGATGAAGGCATCTGAGAGCTGAAATGACCTGGCATCAAGCATATTATTATGGTCCGTCACCACTACATGAACATCGTATATCGAAGACAGGTCATCAGTAAAAATGTTTAATAAGCCATCAGTACTCAATGACATATCCTCGGGTATGGGTTGACAAATAAATTCCGTGGCTGAATTGCCCGGGATAAGGGTAGGATCGGGTACATCTTTCAGATGATAATCGATGCCATCACCATTGGATATCCCCACTACCCAATCCAGGTTGCCACTATACGCAATGCCATTATAGTACATAATTATGTTTCCATCGGCACGCAGTTCCAATGCAAAATTCAGTTCAGATGAACCTATTTGATCAACGATGGACGCTTTCCAGCGGAATTTCACATATTCTTCACTGCTCTCAAACCAAAGACCATCATTCGTGGTGTTAAAGAATCTTATTGATTTACTTTTGAAAGGGGCAATTGCTTTGATGTGCTTAAAGTGAAAAGATTCTTTTTTCAAATAAGGCCAATGTACAATGTAATCATCAAAGAATACGTATCCCTGAGCATTGACCCTGATGGTATCAAAGAATTCTCCATAAAATGGAAATGAAAAATCAAGGTCTATGGTAAATATACTGTCGCCCTGAACATTGGGAATCAGTTGCTGGCCTGTAATCGCTGGGTATGATACCTGGTTGTTTTTTATACTGTACTTATTTCTCAGTTTCCATTTATAGGGGGAGCTTCCACCGCTGGCTTGCAGTTGCACCTGGTAAGGCTGTGATGCTTGTATAGCCGGTAAAGATGCTGTGGTAATGGATGGTCCGTCGATATTAACTGTTGCAGGAATGCTAAGCACTGTCAACCCATTGTTGATGAGCGGTATATTGTTTTCCGGATAAGGGATCTCCTGTACACCATCGCTATAATCCATAAGCGAAAAATCAATGATCTCTCCGGTTCCCTTATTCAAGTGGTCTCTTTCATAAACCTGTAGAAAATAATTCGCGGGCTGGCCTGCCTTAACGTAACTGAGCAGTGGCGTTATATCCAGCCCAAATTCAATTTCTTTGCATTGTTCCATGGTATCACAGCCCTGCATGGCCTGATTCAATCCCTGGTATTGCATAATCGGGAAGTCAAGTATATGCGTTGGATAGCCAATTTCCTGATCATAGGAAACACCTGCCCTAACCCTGATCATTTGCCTGGCGTTATGCTTCAATGTGACTTTCATCGTCATCAGGGGTGTATAATCATCCTTGGTTTTGATCACATGGACAGTGTTGGTCCATATACCCCCTTCCGCGATGGGAACAGCCAATGTCCGGTACATCATATAGCAAAATCCGGAATCAGCCCAGTAATCACCATAGCTATTGGCAAACTTCAATCCACCAATTTCCCAGTCCTGCATATCTACAATGCCATCCCCGGTAATATCTTCATCATTGGTATAACGTGTATCTCCATTATAATCAAAGCAGATGGAATCATTCCATCCCACGATGGTCATTCCATGAAGGGCTTCCGGACACCATGCTACGATAACCAATTTCCCCGCTTCCGGGGTCCCATCCGGTAATGATGTGTAGTTCCAGGGACTGCATGCGATAAAATTGGCAACACCTCCGATGCTGGCACCCTCCAGATGGTCAAATAACCAATGTTTTAATGTGAGCAGACCATCAGGTGTGTACACAGGTATGGCATACAGACCCTCGATGCGGTTGTGCATGGCATGATAATACTTGTCGTATCCCGTCATCCAGCGCTGGCCGCCGCCGGTGTAAAATCCGTCATAATCAGTTACACTGGGCGTTCCGCACCGGTGCAAAATCTCATGTGTATGCAAATAATTTACACCATACCAGCCCATACCACCATTGAGCCAGTTCCATGCAAAATGGGTTGTGTATTGATTTTCAGGGAGATTAGCAGGAACTTCACGCATCCTGTTGATCTCATAAGTAAAATTATACGCTATGCTGGAGGCCTGCATACAGTTTGGATAACTTTCCTGACTAAAAATAGGCCGGAAATATTGGTTTCCCGAGTTATCATGGACTGAAGGAAGTTCTTTGCTTCTCAAATAATCAGGCAGGGCAAGCTGTGGCACTGTACTCAGGTAAATGGAATCCTGGACAGACATCGGATGACTGATCCGGAGCAGTGATTCAAAATCAAGGTGGTCACGTTCTTGTGTATAGGCCGAAAGAGTCAACAATAGCAGGACAATGAATCCACATATCTTCATGGGTGGTGATGTTAGTTGATTATGAGTTTGACAATATATCTATTTAGCCTGAAATAAACAAGTACTAATCAGCGAATGGCACCTATCAATAAGTTTTCGGTAAATGGCCTGCTGATTATTGTATGCAAAGATAAAAAAAAAGGTCCCGGCAAAGCCGGGACCATTAATGCACCCAATGTTTAACTAACATAAAATTACTATAGAAGCTTGAAATGAAACTTAGCGTTATACGCTTTTCCTATGGTAACAGAGCCATCTTTCAACCTGATATTCTCAAGTTTCGAGATGATATATAGATTCAACTCCTCATCAGAGGAATTGGTTGATAATATTTCTATAAATCCATCTTCATTGTAAGTAAAACTTACCATAATTATGTCTTCTTTCATTTCGTCCTGTGCAAACTCAGGATAACTTAATTGCTGGTAGATGGAATTTTTGGTGTCCGCAGGAATACTGTTCTCCAGAGAATTATTTGCATTCACGACAACGACTTCACTTGCGTTTGTGAAAGCTTTATTTACATTGTCTATGATTTCTTGTTGCGTAATTTCTGTATTGACATTTAATTTTCTTGCCTTTTTGCCTTTTGTGCCTGCCATTGAAATGCTGGCACAAAGGACGAAGGTTAATGCCAGGGTTGCTATTTTATATGCTTTCATGATTTCCAGGATTTATACTGTTCAACATTATTGTTCTGCATATATACTATCTAATTCTGTGCCAAACATTACAAGTTGCTGCTATTCTGTTTGTTATAAATTAGAATCATTCTAAAGTAAATTGAAAAAGTGTCCATTGTCAAACAGAATTGTTCGCTACCGAACATGAGGCCAAAGAAATGAAATTTAAATTTTGCTTCCGGATACAACGATCACATACTCGCCTTTGATGGTTTCCTCATCCAACATAGTCCTGATGTCAGCAAGGGGGCCACGGATGGTTCGCTCATGAACCTTGCTTAATTCTTTGGAGACAGAAGCCTGACGGTTGGGACCAAAATACTCAATGAATTGATCGATGCATTTCACAAGGCGGTGTGGAGATTCATAAAAGACAATGGTATAAGGTTGCTTGCTAAGCCATTCCAATTTTGTCCTGCGGCCCTTTTTATGGGGCAGGAAGCCCTCAAATAAGAATCGATCGTTCGGGATTCCTGATACTACCAGGGCGGGGACGAAGGCCGTTGGCCCGGGCAGGCATTCTACCTCGAAACCATGGGCGATACAATCCCTTACAAGCAGAAAGCCAGGATCAGATATTGCAGGGGTTCCGGCATCACTGACCAGGGCTATTTCATCACCTGCCTCCAGCCGTTCAATGATTTTGCCAACAGCCTTGTGCTCGTTGAACTGATGATGCGAAAGCAATTGGTTTTCTATACCATATTTCTTCAGCAGTATAGATGTTTTCCTGGTGTCTTCTGCCAGGATCAGGTTTACATTTTTGAGGACGTCAATAGCTCTTTGGGTGATATCTCCGAGATTACCAATGGGTGTGGGAACCAGGTATAGCTTTGACATTGTACTTCGCTTATAAATATTTCCTTTCTACATAGTCTCTGAAAAGAAGAAAATACTCCATCTCTTCAGTCCACTGGTGTTTTTCCTTTAATGATGCCAGGTAAGCCTGTGCATTTTCAAGGGAATCGGTGGTATTCAAATGTTCAAGGGTCTCGTTGTATTCAAGTAAATTGTTATTGAACAGCTCTTTGATGAATAGGAACTTATCGTTCAGGCCTATGGCTGTTTTGAGGTCTTGAATGGGATTCATTTTAATCCGGGCAGCCAGGGTCTTGTCATCACTGTCCATAAATTTATCCGCCAGTGTAGTACCATTACCAGCGACAACCACAATTTTCTTTTCCTCCCCGCTATCTTCAAGTTCCATCAGCAGATCGTAGATCCGCCTGGTTTTCTCCTTCAGCAGATCTACGTCAATACGCCTGACGTAATCTTCTTTGATTCTGGCATAGCTGCGCTGCATGCTTTCTAAAAGAATATCAATTTCAATCAATATGGATTTAGGCCTCATAATCTACTATTCCCTTAATATTAATACCGATAAATTGCTAAATTTGTATTAATAACGGATAAAGATATAAAAGATTGAGTTGAGAAGGTAAATGTTCCTGGAAAAGACAAAAAATCATTCAAAGAGCGGCTGGATAGAAGTCATCTGTGGCTCTATGTTCTCGGGTAAGACAGAAGAGCTGATCCGTCGCTTGCGCAGGGCCATTATCGCCAGGCAAAAAGTGGAAATCTTCAAACCCATTGTTGATACACGTTATGATGTCAACCGCGTAGTTTCACATGATGAAACCTCCATCCATTCTACCCCGGTGCAGACTTCATCACAGATCTTATTGCTCGCTAATGATTTCGATGTAATCGGTATAGATGAAGCGCAGTTTTTCGACATGGAACTTGCCAATGTATGCAACCAGCTGGCACGTAGCGGCATCCGTATAATTGTGGCAGGACTGGACATGGATTTCCTGGGGAAACCCTTTGGCCCCATTCCGTCTTTACTGGCTACTGCAGAATATGTAACAAAAGTACATGCCATTTGCATTGAATGTGGTGAACTGGCCAATTATTCCTATCGTAAAGGGAGTGACGGAGTCCTGGTTGTGCTGGGTGAAAAAGATATTTATGAACCGCTTTGCAGGAAGCATTTTGATGAGAAGATGCATGGAAAATCAATGAAATAAAGTTATCATTTCTTCAATTCCTTTCTATTTTGTAATATTGCAAAGATTTTAATCCATTTATTATGATAAAAAACATTATGACTTTTATGATGGTCGGAATTATAATGACCTCAACAACTTTGTCTGCGCAAGAAGGCGACCAGGCTGAAACGATGTTCCTGATCAAAACTGAATATGGAAACATCATCTGCAAATTATATAATGACACCCCCATGCACAGGGATAATTTTTTAAAACTGGTCGAAGAAGGCTGGTATAATGGTTCAAATTTTCATCGTGTCATCTCAGGGTTTATGATTCAGGGCGGACATAATGCCGATGGGAAAGTGGACCCGGGGTATACGATCCCTGCTGAATTCAGGTCAAACCACTTCCACAAAAGAGGTGTAATCTCTGCTGCAAGAATGGGTGATGATGTCAACCCGGAGAGGAATTCTTCAGGCTGCCAGTTTTACATTGTCCAGGGAAGGCGTTATGCTGCCAATGAGATGTCCGATATTGAATCACGGATGGACTATAAATTCTCTGAAGAACAGATTGAGGTCTACACGACTATCGGTGGAACACCTCATCTTGATGGATCCTACACTGTTTATGGTGAAGTCATCAGCGGCATGGACGTGGTCGACCAGATCGCCAATATACCTACCATCAAGCCGGGTGACAAACCTGAGCAAGAAATAAAATTCACGGTTGAGGTCATAAAGTAATTATTACCCAACAGGGCGGTCACATGAAAGATAAGATCAAGCAGCTTGCTGAAGAGATCAATTCCCGGATTTTATCCAACAGGGAGGAGCTGGAAAAGTTCAGGATTGAATTTCTGAGCAAGAAGGGTTTGATCCCGGTCTTGTTTACCTTATTCAAGGATGTTCCCCCTGAACACAGGAAAGAGATTGGTCAGATGATCAATGAGCTGAAGCTCAGGGCCCAGGAGATTATTAATGAGGCTAAGACAGCACTTGAATCTGACCAGCAGGAAGAAGCATCAGCCACGGATCTGACCCGGCCGGGACTTGAATTTCAGCTGGGTGCACGGCATCCTATTTCCATCGTAAAAAATAAGATCATCGACATCTTTGCAAGGATTGGATATACCGTTTCGGAAGGGCCGGAGATCGAAGATGACTGGCATAATTTCTCGGCCCTGAACTTTCCGAAGGACCATCCTGCAAGGGATATGCAGGATACCTTTTTCATTGAAAAAGATCCGGAGATATTGTTGCGGACCCATACTTCATCCGTCCAGGTCAGGGTCATGGAAAACACCCGGCCTCCTATCCGGACCATCTCCCCGGGGAGGGTTTTCAGGAATGAGGCCATATCCGCCAGGTCGCATTGCATCTTTCACCAGGTGGAAGGGCTTTATGTGGATAAAGGTGTGTCCTTCGCAGATTTGAAACAGACCTTGTATTATTTTGCCAAGGAACTGCTGGGAGAAAACACAAAGATCCGGTTCAGGCCATCTTTCTTCCCCTTTACAGAACCTTCAGCAGAAATGGATGTCTCATGCAACATATGCAAAGGAGAAGGCTGTAATGTATGCAAGTATACCGGCTGGCTGGAAATACTGGGTTGTGGCATGGTGGATCCACAGGTACTGGATAACTGTGGCATCGACAGTAATACCTATACTGGATTAGCATTTGGAATGGGCATTGAGAGGGTGGCCATGATGCTTTACCAGATCAAGGATATCCGCCTTTATTTTGAGAATGACCTTCGCTTCCTTAAACAATTTGGCTCCATCGTCTGACATCATTAAAAAACGGCAGCCAGATTACCTGACCGCCGTCACTTTGAATCGATCTATATGAATTGAGCTAATGCGTCATTTCCTTGTCGATTTCCACTTCTATTGGAACCGACAGATGTACCTGGACAATTTTCCATTTCTCCTCCTGTTTATCCAGTACGCCGGTTGCACGTATCCCTTCGAAACTCATCGCTTCTCCATCGAAAATAAAATTGTAATTCAGGGTCTGAGAAAACCAGGCTGTTCTCCCATCCCTGTCAGTCTGAATTTTTTGATCGGTAATGGAGATCAATACGTTTTCAAAAGAACCGAACTGCTTTTGGATGGCTTTTCTTATCTCATCCCAGCCAAGGTAATGCTCATCACTATCCGTTCCGATAAGGATGATGTCTTCATTTGTTGCCCATACCTCTTCAATCATAAGAATATCTTCATTCTCACGGGCAATGGTGTATTTTTCCAGAACAGTGCGGATGGCCGACATTTCCTGTTCAGGATCGTACCTGGCTTCTTCGGGGCAGGTACAAAACTGCAGTGAAATTAAGGGCAGCAGCAATAGGAGCAGGATTGATTTTTTCATGGCGAGCGTGCTTTTTTGTGTGATGAAATTAGTAATAAATTTGATACTAAACAAGCCTTAAATAATAAAATAGTTGACAGTTGACAGTTGGCAGTTGGCAATTCTGGTCACGCGTCACGTGTCACGCGTCACGAGGTGAAGGATTTAATGAAAAAAACAATCAATAATTGCCCAAAAATTCGTAAACTTGCACCCATATTTTCAGGATAATATTCAGGTTTTATTATATGAGGCGTAAGCACATTTTCAGAATAGCAGGAACATTTGTATTGGTACTCTTGCTTAGCGGTATCATAAGCCTTAAGGCCCTGGGGGAAGATCATGACAATCACAATGCAGAAGATACAACATTCACAGAAGATCTGGTAATAATTGAAGAAGAGGAATACAATGCCGGTAAAGAGATCATTGGCCATATCATCGATGCCTATGACTGGCATATTTTAAGCTATAAATCTTCCGACGGCCATACACACCATGTGAATATCCCTTTGCCGGTGATCCTGTTCGATGAAGGCAAGCTATATGTATTCCTGTCGAACAAGTTTCACCATGGACATAGCACTTACAAAGGTTTCAGGCTGGAAACGGATGGAGAGCATAAGGGCAAGATTGTGAAAGTCGGTGACACCGGCCACAGTACTGATCAATACGGAGAAAGTTCCGGGGATATTACCTTACCGCTTGACCTGTCTATTACCAAGAATGTGGCTGCCATCATTATCAGCTCCATCTTCTTATGTCTTATTTTCATCTCGGTGGCCAGGTCATATAAGCGTCGTGAAGGAGAGGCCCCCAGGGGTTTGCAATCTTTCCTTGAGCCATTGATTCTTTTTATCCGTGATGATATTGCCAAATCATCCATTGGTGAAAAACGTTATGAACGATACATGCCATTCCTGCTCACCATTTTCTTTTTTATCATTTTTAACAATTTAATGGGACTGATCCCGATCTTTCCAGGTGGGGCCAATGTTACAGGGAACATCGCCGTAACCGGTGTTATGGCTTTGTTTACATTCCTGATCACAACCTTAAGTGGGAACCGCGCTTACTGGCAACACATTTTCAATCCCCCGGATGTACCCTGGTGGTTAAAATTCCCGATTCCGCTGATCCCGGTCATTGAATTGCTGGGCGCTTTCACCAAACCCTTTGTATTGATGATCCGTCTCTTTGCGAACATTACTGCCGGGCATATCATTATCCTGGGATTTATCAGTTTGATTTTCATATTTGGAAATATAAATATGGCACTCGGATATGGCGTTTCGATCGTATCCGTATTTTTTTCCGTATTCATGAGCCTGCTTGAATTGCTGGTTGCTTTCATCCAGGCTTATGTATTTACGCTGCTGTCGGCCCTGTATTTTGGGATGGCAACGGAAGAACATCATTAGGATTCATGTAAAATCACTTAATAAATTAAATTATGGATTTATTAGCAATTTTATTACAAGTGGCAAGTGAGATGGCCCCCTTTGCAAAACTGGGTGCTGGATTTGGCGCAGGTATCGCAGCAATTGGAGCTGGAATTGGCATCGGCCAGATTGGTCGTGGTGCAGTCGAATCCATTGCACGCCAGCCCGAATCTTCAGGTGACATCAGGTCAAACATGATCGTTGCCGCCGCCTTGATTGAGGGGGTAGCTTTCTTTGCCATCGTGGTTTGTCTTTTGATCGTATTTCTCTAAAGCAAACATGTCTTTACACCTTAACGTTTGGTTGAGGTGTAAAGATTTTTTTAAAAAAACAGAAAAAATTATTATATGGAATTAGTACAACCCGGCATAGGATTGATCTTCTGGATGACCCTGGTATTTGCATTGCTAATATATATACTCGGGAAATTCGCATGGAAGCCCATCATGAAAGGCCTGCGCGACAGAGAAGATTTCATCGATAAATCCTTGAAAGCAGCTGAAATTGCAAAGGATGAGATGAAACAGTTGCAGTTCAGTAACGAAGAATTGCTCAAAGAAGCAAAAAATGATCGGGATGACATACTGCGTGAAGCCAGGAAGGTAAAAGAAAAGATCATTGAGGAGGCTAAACAGAAAGCAAGCGAGGAAGCCAACAGGGTGGTGGAAAGTGCCAAAGAGCGGATCGAATACGAAAAGCTGGCAGCCATGACAGACCTGAAAAACCAGATCGCTGAGATTTCTATCGAAGTGGCTGAAAAGATCCTCAAGGAAGAGCTTTCGGACGATCGAAAACAGAAAGCCTATATTGAAAAACTCATTGACAAAACCAAGCTCAACTAATTAAATGAAAAAAACAAGCATACTCAGTAAAAGATATGCAAAGGCTCTTTTCGACCTGGCGCTGGAAATGAATATCCTGGACCAAGTCATCAAGGATATGGAGCTGGTTTATGATGTTTACCGGGAAAATAAGGATTTCAGGCTTGTGTTAAG
>JAUXCL010000145.1 GCA_030618905.1 Bacteroidales bacterium
CTGAGGATGCCATCTCCCTTGCCATGAACTATCCTGACCTCTTTTGAGCTGACCAACATGGCATCATCAAGATACTTCTGCATGAGTGATAAAGCTTCTTCAGCCCTTTTTCCCCGCACATCAAGCGTTGTCATGAAATTTGCTGTCTTCTGGCTCAGTTCATTGTAAATACCTTTGTAGGCACTTTTTGAGGATTTAATGGGTTTTTGTTTCCGTGTTATTGCCAGTTGATTTAATGGGATATCCAGAGTTACTGAACCTGACAATACCTTTGCCTTACCTTTTTTGATGGCGATAATTTCCCCAACCGTGTTGTGTTCAAGCAATTTAACGGCATCACCAACTTCCAGTTCTTTTTTGATTTCTATAGGTTCAACAGGTTCTTTAGGTGCTGATCTCTTTTTCTTATGATGAACTTTCTTCTTTGTGGTTTCTATCTCCTCAGCATGCTCTTTTATCTTGAGTCTTGCCTCTTGAGTCTTGATCCTTGAAGCCTGGGCTTCTTTAATATCCTTAATGGTCTTTTCGATCAACTTATTGGACCGGGAAATTACATCCATGGCTTCTTCCTGTGCTGATTCCAGGATCTCATTTTTGGAGGATTCCAATTCACTTAACAGCATTTCATATTTATCGATCATTTCTGCCAGGAAGGCATCTGCCACACTGAATTGCTGTTGTTGTTTTTCAACTTCCCGTTTCTCAATTTCCAGTTGCTGCAGTTGTTGCTCAAAGTCCAGTTGAGAACGCCCCGTTTTCATACTGGCTTTATCCAGTACATCTTCCGGAAAGCCAATATTACGGGCAATTTCGAAAGCAAATGAACTGCCCGGTTTCCCTATTTTTAACTGGTAAAGGGGTTTCATCTTTTTGGAGTCAAAAAGCATGGCTGCATTTATAATTCCATTTTCCTGGTCTGCCAGCAATTTCAGGTTGGCATAATGGGTGGTAATTACACCCTGGGATTTATTGCGATTCAATGCTTCCAGTGCAGTTTCAGCAATGACACCACCCAGCTGAGGTTCAGTCCCCGTCCCGAATTCATCAATCAGAAATAGCGTTTCCTTATCTGAATGCTCCAGAAAATATTTGATATTCAGCAAATGTGAGCTGTATGTACTGAGATCATTTTCAAGACTTTGCTCATCCCCGATATCAATAAATATCTTTTGGAATAAACCGCACACTGAACTTTCATCCATGGGGACCAATAATCCACATTGTAAACTGTACTGAAGCAGTCCAACAGTTTTCAAACATACAGACTTACCTCCTGCATTAGGACCGGAGATGATCAGTATCCTCTCCTTGGAACCCAGTGAGATATCCAAGGGTACAATTTCCATTTTTCTTTCCCTGTGAGATAAAAACAAGAGTGGATGAACAGCTTTTTTCCAGTCAATTATAGTCTCATCCAGAACCCTGGGTTTGATGGCATTTACCCGGATGGCGAACCTTGCTCTGGCACGTATCGAATCCAATCGCCCAAGGATAAAATAATCATTGACCAGCTCGTCAATCAAAGGCCTGATATATGCTGTGAAGGCTTCCAGTATCTTTATGATCTCTCTTTTTTCCGCGATTTCCAGTTCACGGATCTCGTTATTGGTGTCAAAAACCTCTTCCGGTTCTATATAAACGGTCTGCCCGGTGGCTGACTCATCATGAATGAATCCACGGATCATCCGTTTATTTGCAGATAAAACCGGAATTACTACCCGCCCGTTGCGGATGGTTACTTCCACATCTTTATTTGTCCAACCCTCTTTTTTGGCCATGTCCAGGGCCTGGCTGATCTTCCGGTCGACCTTCCCCAGGCGGGACTTCAGGTCTTTCCTGACTTCTTTTAATCCAGGTGATGCATTATCCTTGATCCTTCCTTTGTCATCTATGATCATTATGATCTTTTCCATAATGAAAGGATCAATCAGGATCTGTTCTGCAATACCTTCGAGTGTGGGATAACCGGCGTCATCGTTGACTTTAAAATAGGCTTTACATTCCTGGATGACCTGCAAAGAGGATTTGAGGTCAAACAGCTGCTCCTGCTGGATATATGTGCCTTCTATGCGTATTCTTTCCAGTTCGGGAATGAGGTTGAAATAGTCCTGTGACGGAAAGGAACGTGTGGATTGCAGGATATTTCTGAATTCCTCCACTTCGTTCAAAAGATCACTGATGAGCGCATGATCTGTCTCAAATCTGAGCTGTTCGAGATATCTTTGTCCCAGAACACTGACACAATTCTCATCCAGCATCTGACGAATGCTGTCAAAACCAATCTTTTGTTCAAAATTATCCGGATAATTCATTGAAACAAAATTACAAATTCCATCTCAATCACTTAATAACTTAATAACTTAATCACTAAATTTACGAATCCAATACAAGCTAACGTGAAAAACACGCTACCCATTTCGGTTTTTATCCTTCTTTTAATCATTTTTCTTCCATCCTGTAAACAAGAAAGCTCTACTATTATTTATCAGCAGATCAATGATAACTGGCAATTCCAGCAGGTAGGCAGAGATTCTGTTTGGGATGCAGAGGTGCCTGGCTGCGTTCACCTTGACCTCTATTACAATGGCGTTATTGAAGACCCCTTTTATCGTGATCATGAAACAAAGCTTCAATGGATTGAAAATGAGGAATGGGAGTATTTCTGCACTTTTGATGCCAGGCAGGATATCATGGATGCGGAGAAAATAGAACTGGTTTTCGAAGGGATCGACACCTATGCAGATATATACTTGAATAATGAATTGCTCCTGCATACGGATAACATGTTCCGTACCTGGGTCATCGACTGTAAAGGCTGCCTTCAATTAAAAGACAATATCCTGAAAGTCCATTTATATTCCCCGGTGAAAATGGATGAGGAGAAAGCTGCCGGGCTTCCCTATGCCCTGCCTGATATCCGTGGCTTTTCCAGGAAAGCGCCTTATCATTATGGCTGGGACTGGGGGCCACGATTTGTGACCTCTGGCATTTGGCGCTCAGTATCCCTTTTGGCATGGAAGCATTTTATTATCGATGATATTTATATACAGCAGAAGGAATTGTCTGAAGATATCGCCCGGCTATCTGCACAAATTACATTGGAGAGTACGGAAGACCAATTGGTGGAAATTTCAATTCGGGATAAAGTGTCGGGTGATGAGCTGGTGAGCAATGAATTTACACTTGTTCATGGATCCAATATCGTAAATTTTAGCTTTCAGATTGACCATCCCATATTATGGTGGCCTCATGGCTGGGGAGATCCACATCTTTACCATCTCGAATGTATTGTCAAATCAGATGGCTTTACAGATTCAGAATCTCTTGAAATTGGACTGAGAACCATTGAACTTGTTCAACAGGAGGACGAACAAGGTACCTCTTTTTATTTTGAGATCAATGCTAAGCCATTATTTGCCAAAGGTGCCAATTATATTCCCCAGGAGAGTTTTATACCCAGGTTGAAAAAAGAGGATTATCTGAAAGTGATTGAGTCTGCCAGGGCAGCCAACATGAACATGTTGCGTGTTTGGGGAGGGGGAATTTATGAAGACGATATTTTTTATGAGCTTTGCGATCGAAATGGCATACTCGTCTGGCAGGATTTTATGTTTGCCTGCAATATGTATCCCGGTGATGAAGGATTCCTGCAAAGTGTTCAACAGGAGGCAGTTGATAATGTAATCAGGTTGAGAAATCACCCTTGTATCGCTTTGTGGTGTGGCAATAATGAAGTTGATGAGGGATGGAAAAACTGGGGCTGGCAAGATCAGCTCGGCTATTCATTTGAAGATTCATCTGAAGTCTGGAATAATTATGTAAAGCTATTCCATGAGCTGCTTCCGGACGTTTTAAAAAAATATGATATTTCCAGGCCCTATTGGCCATCTTCTCCCAGCATGGGATGGGGACACGGTGCTGCCTTTCATTCCGGAGATGTACATTACTGGGGCGTCTGGTGGGGAGAAGAACCTTTTGAATTGTATGAAGCTAAAGTGGGTCGTTTTATGAGTGAATACGGTTTCCAGGGGATGCCGGATCTGCGGACGATCGAACAGTTTACCAGATATGGAGACCGGGAAATTGGAAGCCCTGTAATGGAAAGCCATCAGAAGCATCCGCGCGGTACTGAATTGATCAACCTGTATATGGATAGGGATTATAGCGTTCCTGATCTTTTCGAAGATTATGTCTATATAAGTCAGCTCGTACAGGCCGAAGGGATCCGTAAAGCCATCGAAGCACACCGCAGGGCAAAACCCTATTGCATGGGTACCTTGTACTGGCAACTCAATGACTGCTGGCCGGTTACTTCCTGGTCGGGACTGGATTATTACGGGAGATGGAAGGCCCTGCATTACTTTACGAAAAAAGCGTATCAAAATGTCTTTGTGACTTGTGATTTGGGTTTCATGCTGAACTTTTATGTGCTTAATGATTCGCTTGAAGGCTTTGACGCGACACTTGATATTTCTTTGCAGGATTTTTATGGGAAATTGTACTGGAATCATCGGGAAGATTTAAGCATCATCCCCAACAGCAATAAATTGGTTTTTACCAAACCGAAAGAAGAATTGCTGAGGGGATATAATCCTGGAGAGCTTGTATTGGTTGTCAAACTGAAATCAGGTGAAAATATCCTGGCTGAGAATATCAAATATTTCGTCCCGGTAAAAGAATTGCATTTGCCCGTGCCTGAAATCCAATATGCTGTAGACTCAATTAGCGGAGGGTCAACAATTGATTTATGGACTGATGTCCTGGCCAAGAACATTTACCTGAGTTCCCCTGATGAAAAGGGATTCTTTAGTGATAATTACTTTGACCTTTTGCCGGGTGATACGATGAAGATTCGGTATTCCGGTGATCTGTCAGCCCGGGATCTTAATGATAATTTGAAGATAAAGAGTCTAAAAGATGTTCACGAAATAAATATTTTATGGAAAAACAAATAAGCAGAACATTCTCCTCCATCCCCGTCTACCTGGCATTTCTGTGCATGGGTTTCGGTGATGTTGTGGGACCACTGACCGGCCTGGTAAAAGAAGAATTCCAACTGTCGAATGTCCTGGCCCAGATGATCCCCTTTATGGGTTTTATGATGTTTGGACTGCTATCCATTCCCATGGGTATCTTCCAGGATAAGAAAGGCAAGAAATTTGTCCTTATGTTTGGATTGATACTGGCTTTCCTGGGGCTGATCCTTCCAATTTTAGGGAATTTTTCTGCATTTTACCTCTTATTGATCGCCATCCTCCTGCTGGGCGCAGGAGCCACCATGTTGCAGGTTGCCGGCAACCCCATCATGCGTGATGTGTCGCCCGAAGGCAAATATGCCCGTAACCTGAGCCTTGGCCAGTTCATCAAGGCCATTGGCTCTTTATCCGGAGCCCTGATACCACTTGCGGCAGCGAATTACTGGGGGATGGACTGGAAGATCTTATTTCCGGTTTATAGTGCAGCCATCCTGATTACCATGTTATGGATGGGAATGAGCAGGGTTAAGGAGAAAAAAACAGAAGATGCCCGGGCGGCCACTTTCAAATCCTGTCTTTCCTTACTGGGCAATAAAAAGGTATTCATGATGGTCCTGGCTATTTTCCTGTACGTTGGGGCCGAGGTGAGCATGAGTTCGGGTTTGCCGATCTACCTCAAGGATGCTTTTGGCTATGACATTGCCAGATTGGGATTGCTGGGTACCTTGTTCTTCTTTATTGCACTGATGACAGGAAGATTCCTCGGGGCATTGATCCTGAACTGGATTTCTGCCACCCGCTTTCTGATCATTACCCTTATCCTGTCTATTGTGGGTTTTGTTGGATTATTCATCGGCATACAGGCTATTTCCATAGCCAGCATCTTTGTCATCGGACTGGGTTTTGCAAATATCTTTCCATTGATATTTTCCATTACTGTGGATGCAATGCCTGAACGGACTAATGAATTATCAGGATTGATGGTGACGGCTATAGTTGGAGGAGCCATCATCCCGCCCATCATGGGAGCCGTAGCGGATTACAGCAGTACCCTGATAGGATTCATCATACCACTGGCTTGTATCCTGTACATTACCATTATAGCATTGAACCTTAAGCGCAAACTCCATTCATAAAAGATTCAACTATGCCCTGTTCAGAAAAGATGAAAAATAAAAGTTTTGTGTTATTGCTTTTAAGCATGTTGATGATCCAGTCGTGTGAGAAACCCGACCGGTCAAAAATCAAAATTGTACCCCGCCCTAACAGATACTGGGTCGCTCTCGGAAAATTTGAAATTAAACCGGAGACCAGGATCCTCACGGAAACTGATAAAGAAGCAGTGCTTGAAGTCAGTCAGTACTTTGCTGAGAAAATTAATA
>JAUXCL010000038.1 GCA_030618905.1 Bacteroidales bacterium
CATGGTAAACAGTACCTCCGCCAGAAATCCTTCTGATAACCGGGAGTTTGTGCTTGTTGACAAAATCCATGTTGATCTCGGCAATTGTATTTTGGTGCTTACCGACAACGATACATGGATCATTAATCCATAGCATGATCACCTCATCTTCATAATTCCGGAAGATATATTCTTCTGCCGCAATATTGAAGTAGGGATCGGTACTGTCTCTCTGAATCCAGATGATTATAAAAGTCGATAAGCATGCAAACTTATAACTTTTTAATGCTATTTTTGAGTTTTGGAGTAATTAAGATCAGATCGAAGGATGAAAACCCCGGGGCGATTATCGCCGATTTGGAAAATGCGTTAAAAAACATTTAATCTGTAAAATTATATGAGAAGACTATCCCCTAAAATGATGTTCAAAAGCCTGTTCTTGCTCATCTCATTGATTATAATTGGCAGCTGTAACATTTTGGAACAAGCCTCTGAATTGCAGACATTCTCCAGGTGTGAATTCAGGCTTAAATCTGTTCAGAATATCCGTTTGGCAGGGGTTAGTGTGCAGCAGATCAACCAGGTATCTGACCTTACCCTGATGGAAATGGCAAGATTGACTACAGCTTTTGTAAGCAAGGATATGCCATTTAAACTGACTTTAAATGTTGAAGTGCAAAACCCAAATCAATCAAAGGCTGCATTGAACAAACTCGAATGGATACTTTATATTGATGACATTGAAATGACAAACGGGTTGTTAAGCAAGCGCATTGAAATAGCCCCTCATGGCGGATTGGCCGTAATGCCTGTAAGTATAGGTGTTGATTTATTTGATGTATTATCAGGGGAATCTGCAGATGCTGTCATCAATTTCGCGCTCAACCTGGCTGGGGCAGGCAACAAACCCACCCGTATCATGCTCAAAGCCAAACCAACCATCTATGTGGGCACAAAACCGATAACTTACCCTGGATATATTAAAATAGAAAATGAATTTACGTCTGGACATTAACAGTGAACACTGAACGGTGAACGGTGAACAGTGAACTGTGAACAGAAAGAACAATTTAACAGTTTAACAATTTAACAATTGATCCAGTATCTAGTATCCAGTATCCAGTATCCAGTATCCAGTATCCAGTATCTTCCCCTACAACAGCCCATCATTATTATAGATTTGCATTTGCACTTCGTAGAAGGGATTGATCCTTGTCGACAGGTTTTTGCTGGTATTCAGGATCTCGCCCGACTCAAAATCAACGCGGATGATATCACCATTCTCCATGTTGATATTTTCCAGGTCTTGTGGATTATAACTCAGGATAGGGAAGGCGGCATTGATAGCGTTCCGTTCATAAATGGCTCCAAAAGATTCGGCAATTACACATTGGATACCCAGTGATTTGAAGCAATCTACGGCCTGCTGCCTGGAGCTTCCGGATCCAAAATTTTTCCTTGTGACGATAATATCTCCAGGCTCAGCATTGGAAGCAAAATCTTCATAACCCTTAAGATTATCGAAAGTATACTGCCCCATTTCCTCCAGGTCCGTGATGGTCAGGTAACGGTTATGGAAGATCATATCCGTGTCGATATCATCCCGCTCAATAAGCCATACCCTGCCTTCCACGATAATTTCTTTTTTTGATTCAGCTTTTTTTACCTTTTTAACTTTGGGTTTCTCCTTAGCACCAGTTTCAAATACGGCAGGTTCATCAGGAATGTCAGTAGGATCAGTGATGTAACCCGCAACCGCAGAGGCAGCTACGATGGCAGGAGAAGCAAGATAAACTTCACCTTTACCCTGTTTCCCGGGGAAGTTCCTGTTTCCGGTAGAAACGGTAATTTCACCAGGTCCATTTTGTCCAACTTGCCCTGCTGCACAACCTGCACAACCGGCATTTGAAAGCAATGCACCCGCATCCTTAAAAATTTTAACCAGACCTTCATCTAATGCCTGTTGCCACACCTGGTCAGTGGAAGGCACAATCTTAAGGACGACACCCGGGGCAACATTTTTATTCAAAAGAATATTTGCTGCAACCCTCAAATCTTCAATTCTTCCATTGGTGCAGGAACCAATAAATGCAGAATCGATTTTGGTCTTTTTGACGCTTTCAATTTCAGTGTTGTCATGAGGGTGACCGGGTCGGGCAAGCATTGGCCTGAATGTGGAAAAGTCCAGCTTATGTACCTGCTCATAACTTGCATCATCATCCGCAAAGATGGGTTCGATTTCCTTGCCTGTTGTCTTTTCCAGGTATTCCAGGATACTGCTGTCAGGGGTGAAGAATACGATTATGGCCCCCAGCTCGGTTCCCATGGAAGAAATTGTGATCCTTTCATCTAAGGTAAGACTGTTCACATCATCTCCATAGATCTCCACCGCAAAGCCCAATAATTTATTGGACCCAAAATGGTTCAACAAGTTAAGGACGATGTCTTTGGCGGATAGATTATCCGGCCTTTTCCCTTCCAGGATGATTTTTACAGACTTTGGTACTTTGAACCATACTGATCCACTTGCCCATGCTGCTGCAATATCTTTATCTCCCATCCCTTGTCCGAACGCACCGATAGCTCCCATAATGTTGGCATGCGAGTCTGTCGATACAAAAGTACCACCCGGCAAAACCAGTCCCATGTCAATAGCCAAATGCGTACCGATGCCTGCGTTGACATCATAGACTTTGATATTATTTTCCCTGGCGAACATTCTGCACAGGTGTTGGTTAGCCGCATATTTCTGATCTGAACCACCAGGATTACAGTCAAATGTGAAATATGTTTTTTCCGGGTCCTCAACCTTTAAATCATTATCCACCAGGTTTTTCACAACATTGGCTCCTCCAAAATCACGGGCTACTCTGGCATCAATTGTAATGTCTATAAAATCACCCGGGTTAACGACTTTATGTTTGGAGTGATTTGCTATAATCTTTTCAATGATCGTCATGGCTTAGTGTTAAGTTAAATTGTCAGTCTTTCTTTGAATGGCAGGAAAGTCATAAAATCAGCATGGTGAACGATATATGCTTCGGTTGATCTTTTCACCATGTTTCCTTCGCCCGCATGAGTTGCGATGATATGGCATACTTCAGGCGGAAGTCCGCATTCCTCGGCAAGGGAAACTCCTGAGAAGGGATGCCGCAGGTATTTTCCATAAGTGCCCTGTATGGCTATACCATTGTCATCTAACACATATTCAAGTAGTTTGCCGACGTCTGCAAGGATGGCTCCGGAGATCAGGACATCCATATTAACCGGCAATTCATCCTTGAAAAAATCGTTGACGGTCCGGCCACTGTCACGTGCAATATGCACTACTGCCCGTTTATGGTCCATAAAGGTAACCTTCAGGTCGGGCCCGCAGAGCAGTGTGAAAGGAATGGTGTTCAGATTCCCGGCTGTCAGAACGCTACGCTCCAATGCCAATTCCCAGGCTTTGGTTGTCTTTTCACGAAGATCATCATTTTCAATCCAATCCAGCTCCGGCCATAATTTTAAAACTTCTTCGGTCATAATTATTTGATTAGTGTTTTTACCTGTCTAATTTTGCAATGATGGCATCTGTCATTTCCTGAGTGGATGCTGCTCCTTTTTCAACCACATCCGGACGTCCGGTCATCTTCATCATATCATAAGTTTTAACTTTTCCTTCAGCAATAACTTCTGCAACGGCTTTTCTGATCCTGGCAGCTTTCTCATTCTCATTAATGAAATCAAGCATCATACAAGCCGATTCAACCATGGCAATAGGATTTACGATAGAGACATCAAAATCCGCATATTTTGGTGCTGAACCATGTGTGGGTTCAAAAACGCCAATACCATCTGCAGAGAACTGTGCACTACATGCAAATCCAAGTCCACCGATCAGGCCGGCAAAGGCATCAGACACAATGTCGCCGAACATATTACCGGCGACGATCACACCATAATTTTCAGGGTTTTTTGTGAGCCACATCATCTGGGCATCAATATTGGTATTCCATAATTGGATATCTGCATAATCCGCTTTTTGAATTTCTTTGGCCATTTTAAACATCATACCGGACGTTTCCCTTATGACATTTGGCTTCTCACATACGGTTACAGATTTATATCCATATTTACGTGCGTGTTCAAAAGCAGCGCGAAGAATACGTTCAGTCGCTTTTTTTGTAAATATCCTTGTTGAAACAGAGATTTCTTCCTTTGGGACATCACCAAAATTTTTGATGAATTTAGGATGTGTCATAAGGGCGTCGTATACCTGGTCAGGAGGACTTGACCATTCCACACCGCCATAAAGGCCTTCTGTATTTTGCCTGAAAATGACAACGTCTACCTGCGGCTCATCAGTACCTCCATCCTGAGACCTCCTGATGAAATTCAAAGGATTGCCCTTATAGGTTTTGCAAGGCCTGGCGCAAATATCCAGGTTAAAGTGTTGACGCAACCCGACAATTGGACTGGAATAAATCAATCCTTTATTTTGCAACGCTGGAATTAGTTCAGCTGCCGCATCATCTTTTGGTTTTGAGGTAATTGCCCCAAACAAGCCGATTTTATGTTCTTCGATTAACTTGATGGTCCTTTCGGGTAAAGGTTCACCCTCATTTCTCCAAAATTCCCAGCCAATATCAGCTTCGATGTAGTCAGCTTCAAAACCTGCTGCATCCAAAACGCGGATGGCTTCGTCTAATACAGTTTTACCAATCCCGTCTCCGGGCAGGGCAATAATTGTCCTTTTTGCCATATTCAATTGATTTTAATAGAGTTATAAATAAATTCAGGTCAACAAATAAGGAAACAAATATACAATACATCTTGTGATTCTCAATGTAGTATATTAATTTTTATTAAATTTAGATAACTCTATTTTTATAAATTTGCCAATGAAAGAATGCGACTGGATAAAGAAATACAATATCCCATCTTTAAGGTCATTGCCGAAGCGGCGGAATTGATTGATGTTCCTGCCTATGTAATAGGTGGTTATGTCAGGGATCTTTTAATGAAGAGGACTTCCCATGACATTGATATTGTAGTGCTGGGAAGTGGGATAGACCTGGCCCGCAAGGTAGCAGAAGCTATTGGTAAGAATACCAAAGTCAGTTATTTTAAAAATTTCGGAACTGCAATGCTCAGGTATAGGGGTAAAGAAAGCTGGATTGTGGAATTTGTCGGTGCCAGAAAGGAATCGTATAAACGTAATTCAAGGAAGCCCATTGTTGAAAACGGTACTTTGGAGGATGATCAAAACCGCAGGGATTTCACCATCAATGCCATGGCCCTGAGTTTGCAAGCCCATAATTATGGTGAACTGATCGACCCCTTTAATGGATTGGATGATCTCAAGAATAAGATTATCCGCACCCCGCTCAATCCTGATATCACATACTCGGATGATCCATTGCGTATGATGCGGGCCATCCGTTTCGCTACGCAGCTTGATTTTAGCATCCACCCGGATTCATTTAATGCCATCAGCAGGAACAAGGAGAGGATCCGAATCGTATCGATGGAAAGGATCAGTGATGAAATCAATAGTATCTTAGCATCACCAAAACCATCTATCGGATTTCGCCTGCTGGAGGAAACAGGATTGCTATCCATAATCTTTCCACAGATGGTAGCGCTCAAAGGGGCTGAATATGTTGGTAGTAAAGGGCACAAAGATAATTTTTTCCATACCCTGGAGGTACTTGACAATATTTCTAAAGTAACAGATAACATATGGTTGCGATGGGCGGCCATCTTGCACGATATTGCCAAGCCTGTAACCAAAAAATTTGATGAAGGGACTGGCTGGACTTTTCATTCGCATGAGTTCGTTGGGTCGAAGATGGTTCCGGGGATATTTAAGCAGTTGAAACTGCCATTAAATGAAAAGATGCGTTATGTGCAAAAGCTGGTCATGTTGCATTTGAGACCAATAGCGCTGGTAGATGATGAAGTTAGCGATTCTGCCATCCGAAGATTGCTGTTTGAAGCAAGTGATGATATAGATGACCTTATGACTTTAAGTGAGGCTGACGTTACTTCAAAAAACCCGGCCCGGGTGAGGCGTTATCTGAAGAACTTTGCTCATGTCAGAATTAAATTAAAGGAAATCGAGGAAAAAGACAAAATCAGAAATTGGCAACCACCCATCTCGGGAGAAGTCATCATGCAAGCATTCGATATACTTCCCGGGAAAGAAGTCGGGATCATCAAGAATGCCATCCGCGAAGCCATTCTCGATGGTGAGATTGACAATAATTATAATGATGCATATGCCTTTATGCTTGAGCAGGGTAAAGAGTTGGGTCTCAATCCTGTCGCTTCAAAAGATTAAGCTGCATGAACCCCAAAAACAATTCAAGGAAGAATAAACTGCTGATTGTAATCTTAGGACCCACAGCTGTGGGTAAAACCAGTCTTGCTGTGCGAGTGGCTGCACATTACATGACGGAAGTACTATCGGCAGATTCAAGGCAGTTTTACCGGGAAATGAGTATTGGCACTGCACTTCCGGAAAAAGATGAGTTAAAGGGGGTGCCTCATCATTTTCTGGCAAACCGTTCTATCCATGATGATTTCAATGTTTACCAGTATGAAAAAGATGCCATAACCTTGTTGGATAGTATTTTTGACAGACAGAAAATCCTGGTTATGGTGGGAGGGTCCGGCCTGTATATTGATGCTGTTTGCAAAGGTATTGATGAATTGCCTGATGCGGATGATAAGATCAGGCAGCAACTGAAGCAAGTTCATGAAAAAGAAGGTCTTGAAGCCCTGTGCAGGATGCTGAGAGACTTAGACCCGGAGTATCATGCTGTGGTTGACCAAAACAATCCCAATCGGATCATGCGTGCGCTTGAGGTATGCATGATTACCGGTGAGAAATTCTCATCATTGAGAAAGAATAAAGCCAGGGAAAGACAGTTCAGGGTCATAAAGATCGGCCTGGATTTGCCCAGGGAAGAGCTGTTTGAACGTATCCATAACAGGGTGGATGCCATGATGGATAAAGGTTTGCTGGAGGAAGTCCGGAGATTATATCCATACAGGGCATTGAATGCATTAAAAACTGTTGGCTATAAGGAGTTGTTTGACCACCTGGATGGAAAAGCGGAACTTGGGCAGGCCATTGAGAAGATCAAAACCAATACCAGGCGATATGCAAAGCGGCAGTTAACCTGGTTTAAGAGAGACCATTCTATTCAATGGTTCAGGCCTGATGAAGTGGAGAAGATCATTGAGTATGTTGACGGGTCACTGGTCACTGGTAAAATGGAATTTAATTAATCCGTGTATCGGGTCTTTTTTCACGGTTTTGAGTTTTACATGGTAGGAACCGGCTACTTCGCGGATGATTTCCTTAAAATAATAGCCCACGGAACCTACAGTGGCCATTGAAACTTTGTTATAATCGGTATATTTCGTGATTTGTTCACCGAAGAACTTCCTGAAGGAAGAGTGGACGAGGTTATGGACGTATTTATTTTCCTTGTATCCGGCGATGAATTCCATGAATGATGCCAGAAAACGGTTTGGCCAGGCTTGGTTGTATACTGCATCCAGGATGTTTTCCAGGTTAAGGTTGTATTGCTCATCAAAGGCCGTTTTAATGACCTTGGGCAACTTACCCCGGAGGTACTCACGGATGAAGATCTTCCCTATATGGGCTCCACTGCCTTCATCACCAAACAAATACCCTAAAGAAGGCACATTCTCAATAATTTTTTCCCCATCATATAAACAGGAATTGGATCCGGTACCCAGTATGCATGCAATTCCTTTTTGTTTGCCAAACAATCCTCTTGCCGCACCCAGAAGATCATGTTCAACTTCCATTTTAGCATTTGGGAACACCCTGTCCAGTGCTTCTTCCACAATAAAACATTTATTTTTAGTGGAACAGCCTGATCCATAATAGAAAACTTCTTCAACGGATTTATTATTGATGAATGGAACCAGGAACTTGTCGAGGATTTTACTCATCTCCTCAGCAGGAACAAAATATGGATTAAAACCAACCGTTTCAAATCTTTTGGTTTGGCCCACTTTGTCAATCAGAGCCCAATCTGTTTTGGTGGAACCACTATCGGCTATCAGGATCATGATATAAAAGTAGTAAAAAGTAATTCTCAATGGAGGATCCTCATTAATTGAGAAACTTTCTAAATACTTAAGGTGCCAGCTGCGCTGTCGTTCGGTTCAAATCCGCAGAAACCTTTTGCTTCCATTCAGCCAGTTTTACCTGATTATTTCCTCGTTGTACATCCTTTAACATGGAGAACATCATTTTGTCCAGACGCTTGGTGTAATCCTGGTAAATATTTTCGATTTCACCAACATTGTCAACCTTGATCTTCCTTTTGCACAAGGATTCAGCCATTTTCCGGCGTACACTTTCAACAAGGTCAAATTGCAGGTTAATATATGCTAAGGCCATGGAATCTTTCTTGTCAAAATAGTAAGAAGCCTTGCGATTAAAAACCGTCCGGCAACAGAAATACAAAGAGTCACCTTCTATGTTACAGTCTAAGAAAATATGAAAATCCAGGTTAACCGGTGATTCAGGATGAAGGTTCTGGTAATTCCATGTGAACCTTGGCGTGTCAATCTTCAGGTCTTTCATATCCTTGATCAGAAAATCATCCCAGCTGATCGGGTCGGTTTCGCTCCAGACTTTAATTGGATTGTTAACCGGTTTATGGTCAACACAGAGTTCTTCATAATTGATCACAACGCCATTGTCAATAAAATATTCAGTATGGTCCTTCATTGCCTTGGTTTGCGCATATATGTAGTTCTGCTCCCAGAAATATGTATGAAAAGGAGTTGCCATAATCTTTTCATAATCAGTGGCTAATTCCATAGCATTGCACATGGGCATCAAAAAGGCTTGTTCGTAATCATAAAACACCAGTAATGCTTCGGTTGTCATTGATTCATGTTGACCCGGCTTTACATAATCGAAATCATAATTGAACAAGATGTAGTCATACATGATCTTGCCTTCAGTATCCGTTCTGAAGTTTAATGTCAGGTCGAGGTTAACCCCATCCAGGCTTGCTATTGGACTGATAGGAGCAAAGGGGACCTGCTCACTATTCTCGATATGCATTTTGATCTGGCGAAACTGATGGTCATTCATATTGATAAATGCCTGCCCTCCGAATAATTTTTGATCACCTGATCTGGGAATAAAATTAATTACTGCAATCAGCTCTTCGTGATCATGAATGACTTTATCAAGATTAAAAATGTATTGTTCCTCACCTTGCGATTTAGAAAGGGAAAAAGGTGAAAATGGGTAGTAAGACTTCCTTGCCTGGAGAAAGAGTTCATAATTCGTCAATATCAGAGTGGTTTGCAATGATGAAAAATACCGGCCATCCTGATCCATCATCCCGAACCTGCCATTTTTTAAATTCATTTCTGACAAACCATGCTTAATGGAATAATCAGATTGGTAGAAAGCTTCCAGGACTTCTATCGGAACATCATCCGATCCGAGTGTTTCCAATGAAAGGTAACTCCTTGCACTGCGCAGTTGCTTATTCTTTTTAGCATTTTTGACGGCAAGGTAAAATAGTTCTATCGGATCATGGTCTGGCTTGGTTCCCATGATCTCCAGGGTCCTCAGGCTATAAATAGCTTTGCTCATTTGGATTTTAGCCGGCACACCATTATCAATATTAATTTTCCTGGTTTCATATCCAATACAAGAAAAGATTAATTCTTGTGGTGTTTCTTCCTTGAGTATGAAACGGAAACAACCATCTGCATTTGATATAGTTCCATTGTTGGTTCGCTGGAAATAGATTGAGACATAGGATATTGGCTGATTGGTCTCTGCGTCTACAACTTTTCCCTGTATCTTAGTTTGTGAGAATGATGGTGATGAGGCAAGAATGCAAATCCAAAAAATCAGGATCCCTGTTGAAATTATCCGTGTTTTCATGGCTTTCGTATTAATTGTTGTTCTTGATCTTCAATCTAAATATAGCCAAAACTAAGCCGGGTTGTATAAGCTTAACGAAATCAGTCATTTACAACTTCTCCGGCAGTGATTTTTATATTCAGATATGTTCACAACGGAACATGAATTGTACAATATTGAACACCTTATAAAATGCTGTCCGGGAAGATTTGATGAATGCTGATTATTCTGGAGAGTATGCTATTGACCATTAAACAATATACAGATTAAGATGTTTATACTTAAATCTGTTATGTGTCTTTCAATTTGATTAATTTTACTACATAATTTCATTATTAATGATTAAAATCTGAACCTATGAAAAAATTGATTCAAATGATCATGGTTATGGCAGCCATTGCGATTACCATACCATCGTTTTCCCAGGAGAACAAGAATGCGGATAAGATGAAGGCAAAAATTCAAAAATTAAACAATCAGATTACGGAAGCTGCCGTCAAGGGAGATACTGAAGCAGGGATGGCTTTTTATGCTGACGATGTTGTTTATATGCCTAATTATAGCAAAATTGTCCGTGGAAAAGAAGCATTGCGTGAGCGCGAAGAAGAAGGGAAGAAAGCAGGCGTGAAAGTCACTGCTTTTACTTTGACAACTGAGGAAGTTAATAAATTGGGAAGTTTAATTTATGAAATTGGAACTTATTCCATTACACTACAAGTTCCTCAGAGTCCGGAACCGGTTGATGATTACGGAAAGTATGTATGTATTTGGGAAAAGACTGATGCAGGAATGCTTATTAAAGTTGACATCTGGAATACTGACATTAGTCCCTGGAGCATGATGAAGGAAATGAAGCAGGAAAAAGACGGCGGTGTTGAAAAATCCCCGACTTCAAGCAGTAAGAGTCAAACAGAGTCGACTATCACAAAATCAGGAAAGAAACCTGTGGACCCTAACTCAGAGCAGAACCCCGATAAAAAATAATTTGTTGTCAGAATGAATCTGGCTCAAATCGAAAGGTTGGAAAAATGTAAGAAATACAACAATAAATATGCTGATGAGCAGTGCGGTCAGCAAGGTTTTTTTAAAATCGGGACAAATTATCATTACTGATAGAAATATATGAATGGCTTATGTAAGCCCGGCAGTGCTATTGTTTAAATGCTGGCGATTGCTTATATTTATTCAATAAGCGGATGTAGCTCAGTTGGTAGAGCATCAGCTTCCCAAGCTGAGGGTCGCGGGTTCGAATCCCGTTATCCGCTCGAGTATAAGTTTTATTTTAGGATTTAAAATGGGCAGAATTTATACTATAGGTGAAACTCTTTTAGACATTTTCTTCAAAGACGACCAGCCTTTTGCTTCCCGTCCGGGAGGTGCCATGCTCAATACAGCTGTTTCCCTCGGACGCCTGGGTTTGCCTGTTTCATTAATTACAGAATATGCTCATGATCAGATCGGACAATCCATTGATAAATTCCTGTCCGGCAATGGAGTTCAAACGGATCTTGTATACCGTTTTGAGCAAGGAAAAACAGCCCTGGCAATGGCTTTTCTGAACCAGGAAAATGATGCCACTTATACCTTTTATAAACAATACCCAGAAGAGCGATTAATCATCGATATGCCGGAGTTTGCTGCAGATGACATTGTGCTGTTCGGTTCATTTTATGCCCTGTCACCGGCAGTTCGCAAACCCATTATGAATATGCTCAATAATGCCCATGAAGCAGGAGCGCTTATCATCTATGATCCCAATATCCGAAGTCCGCATAAGAAGCGGATTTCAAAGCATTGGGTTGCCATCTCAGAGAACTTTAATATTGCAAATATCGTTCGCGGGTCGGATGAGGATTTTAATACTATTTTTGACTTTCACGATCATACTGAAGCATTCAATGAAGTTCAAAAGCATGGTTCTCAGTGCTTAATCTATACGATGAACAAGGATGGCATTCATTTATTATATGATCATTGGAGCCATTATTATAGAGTTCCTGTAATTGAAACAGTAAGTACAGTGGGTGCTGGTGATAGCTTTAATGCCGGATTGATATATGCTATTTGGAAGAATAAAATTAACAGGCAGAAATTACCTGCACTTTCATTTGAATCCTGGAGTATGCTTATTGAGGAAGGAATACGCTTTGCAGCTGATGTTTGTCAATCAATGGACAACTATATTTCAACTGATTTTGTGAAAAGTTTAAAGCAGGTTCATTGAGTTTCTTTCAATCTGAGATGGCAACCCAGGTGTTAAAATTTGATTCTGATTTTACTTCGGCTTTTTCTTTTTCAAATATTGATAATCCAGGTAGTATAATAACTTTATTGAAAAGCTATTGGTGGAAGGTGACAGGAAGATATCCTTCGCATTGTCAAAAAAGTTCGGAGGGATCTCATCCTTATCTGAATAAATAGAGTTTTTCCAGACAAATAATAATTGACTGGCGGGTGCAAATTCCCAGTTAAATACCATATCTACATTAAAAGCATTGAAACTGAAATCATGCTCTCCCTGGTAATCATTCTTCGTCCAGTAACCGTCCTCATTCAGGTCATGGTAATCACTGTACTTGACGGTGAACCAGTAATGCCGTAAGCGTAATTCCAAACTGATCAGGGGTGTAAAGACATACCTGGCAAAAATAGTGTTGGTGATATTGGTGATATCCCGTGAACCCAGGATGATCACGTCATTTCCTTTATCATCAGTGCTGTCCAGTACATAGCCGAGATCATTTCCCTCAAAATCATATTCCAATTCCCAGGTCAGGAAGAAATGATCGTTAAAACGCATCCTGGGTTCAATGCCTCCCCAATAACTGTACTGGTTTTCCCTTGTCGTTTCCCAATAACCCAATCGAAAATCAATAACGAACTTTTTGCGGTAATCGGGTGAGAAGAAAGTTATGATATTCCAGTTCGGCGGTTTCTTTAAAACCCTGCCCCATACCCGGGGCTCGTAATAATCATGGTTTTCAGTTGGGGACACATTACCAAACAGGCCGAAGGTCATGAACCTTTTCGTGGTCAACCTTGAGCGCCCACCAATATGAAAAGTAGTGAAGACCCGTGGAGTATATAAATGGCTGAGCTCAAGAGAGATTTCGTTATGCCATTCATTGATCTTCCAAAATGGATCGTAGATATTATATTCTATATCTACTCCATTTTCAAAATCATTATTACGCCTGTTGAACCCCAAATCATTCGGGTCATAAATGTCACTTTCTGCATTCTGATATGCTTCAAAGCGAAAATTGCCACTGATTTTACCAAACTCGACAAAATATTTATATCCAAAATCATTGCTTGTATCCCGGTTATATTTCTGGCTGAGGTTAATAATTCCCTGACCTGAAAACATATTCCGCTTATCTGTAATCCGGAACTCGGTTCCGGTCACATTCGGCACGGAATGATCAGATCCACGATAAACATTTGTGTTATAAAAGCTAATGAATGAATTGTTTTTCAGGGTCTGGTCAAAAACCAGCATGTTGTAATTTGTGGCGGGTTCAGTCAGGATACGGCTTTCATTACCCAAAGAATCCCTGACTTTAGCGTGTGTGTTAGAAGTTATCGCATTAAGCACACCGATGGCCAATCCATTTTTATTCCTTCCGGATATTTTAGTGGCATTGATAAGTTGAGCTGCATCCGGGTTTTCAATGATATCTTCATCATCATATTGATCCTCAATATTCCCAAAACCTGAAGGGAGCCTGCCAATTCGTCTGGAATAAAAGATATTGCCTTTCTCGAACAATTCTGTGCTTTCTGTAAAGAATGGACGACGTTCTTCATAATACACTTCAAAAGGGGATAGGTTGACAATGACATCATCTGATTGTACCTGCCCGAAATCAGGGATCAGGGTCATATCCAGGGTGTAACTTTCATTCAATCCAAGCTTCAGGTCCATCCCGTAATTGTAAAAATATCCCCAGGAATCACTTGTTGATTGTTTCTCCGTATAAGCAGCGACGTAAGGGATAAAAAACAAGCGCAATGGTGGTTTAATATCATTCAAATCAGTCAGTTCTCCTGACATACTAAGCCAGTCCTCAATCTTGTTGTCCACAAAATTCCAGGTTGAGAGTTCCCGGTACCGCCTTATATTCCTGCCAATCTGAAGACCCCAGGTTTGTTCTTCCACTTTAGGAAAGCGTATGGCCGAATAGGGAATTTCAAATTCAGCCACCCATCCTTCATCGGTGACCTGGACTTTACTCTTCCAGACTGCATCCCATATTTCATCAGAAAAATCTGGCGCATGTTTAATGTCGAGTTGAACCCCGGAGGCGGTCACGATAAACTCAAAGGCATTTTGACCATCATTATATGGCAGAATGATGATCGAAATATTATCTGCGTTCAGGTTCTCATTGTCACGGGTGCCCAATTGTCTTAAAATGCTGTCGGGAGCCGGGTCATACATCCTGGCTCCGAAATATATCGCATAATTATTATACAATATTTTTACTGAAGTCTGAAAGCTCGGATCTACGCCATTGTAAGGAGAATATTGAATGAAATCCTTTGCGGGTATGGCCTGCTCCCAGATTGCCTCGTCCAGGTTGCCATCCACTTTTATGGGGGTCGAAATTCTTAATGCCCGGGCTTGCTTTTTCTCAGTCTGTGCTGCTAAGTCAGGTAATATTATTATGCTGATCAATACGGTAATTATGAGCAGAATAATTTTCCGCATAATAATTTGTAGTTTGGAAGACCAAAATAAACAATTTTCTACGCCCTAACATGATGAATTCATGAAAATATTTGGATACTGGGATGGTTTATCCGACAACCCTGACAAATAACTGTCCGGTCTGGTAGCTGACTACTTCGATTGCTTCCCCCTTGTCAATAAACCCGCTGATTGCGGTGGCATCAAAAACATCATTCTCGATCTTGACTTTCCCGGCAGGGCGTAATACTGTAAAAGCAATTCCCTGCTTCCCAAGCATTTCCTGGTATTCCGTGTCGGCTGATGTATATCCTTCTTCAACGTTTTGAACCGCATCCAAAGCCAGATGGCCAAACATGGTTGTTGTAAATATCTGCTTGCTTATATAAAACGATGAAAGCAAGGCAAGGAATATGGCAATCACCACAATAAAGAAAGCTTTCAGAATTACTTCCACCGGCACCCCGCTGAAATCCAATCCCACATTACCTACCAGGCTGAGGGTCAGGCCAACCACAATTAACACAATGCCGGTTATACCGGCAACTCCAAAGCCGGGAATGGCAAATATTTCTACTGCTATCAAGACCACCCCAGCGATAAA
>JAUXCL010000037.1 GCA_030618905.1 Bacteroidales bacterium
CCACTTTCCGTGATCAGGATATCATTTTCAATCCTGATCCCCATTTTTTCTTCACGGATATACAGACCCGGCTCACAGGTCAACACCATTCCGGGCTTGAACTGTTCATATTTCGATCCTGAATCATGAACATCCAGTCCCAGAAAATGGCTGGTGCCATGCATGAAATACCGGGTATATAAAGGCTTATCAGGATCCTGGGCTTTAATATCAGCCAAACTGAAAAGGCCCAGATTTACCATTTGTTCTTCCATTAACTGGTTAACCTCCTTGTTGACCTGCTCGATCGTATTTCCCGGCACAAATAGTTTGCCGGCTTCCCGTTGTACTTTCAGGACAGCATTATAACAGGCCTTCTGGCGTGTTGAGAATTTACCATTAACCGGAATTGTCCTGCTCATATCAGCAGCATAATAGGCATACTCCGCTCCAAAATCCATCAGCAACAACTCTCCATCCCTGCATTCAAAGTCATTTTTAATGTAATGTAAAATGCAAGCCCTTTCTCCTGAACCGATAATTGGTTGATAGGCATTGCCATTGGCCTTGTTCATTGTAAATTCATGTTCGATCTCCGCCTGTATTTCATATTCCATCATGCCAGGTTTCAAGACCTTCATGACCCGGTGAAAAGCTTTATTGGTGATTTCACAGGCTTTTCTCATTAAATCAAGTTCCAAAGGATCTTTGATTTTTCGCAATTCATGCAGGATAGGTGCCGCCCTCTTGTATTCATGCCAGGGAAACTTTTCCTTCAATTCCGCAGCAAACCTTAAATCAAAATAAGGAACAGGATTGGCATATTTAGGATATTCATTGGCGTTCAGGTACACATGGTCGGAATGTACCATGATCTCACTCAGGATCATGTCAAATTGGTCAAGCCAGACTACTGTCTTAATACCTGAGATCTCCCGGGCTTCTTCAATTGCGTATTTAGGTCCTTCCCAGGTCTCAAGATCGCTGTTTGTCTTCATGATCAACAGCACTTCCCTGAATTTCTTATTTGGAAAATCAGGTGCCAGTATCAAACGGGTCTTTTCCTGGTCAATCCCGCTAAGGTAGAACAAGTCTGAATGTTGCCTGAAAGGAAAATGCTGATCGCCATTCCTGGGGTATTCATCATTGGAATTGATAATGGCCACTGAGCGGGTTTGCATTCTCTTAATGAATGCCTCACGGTTTCTGCTAAAGAGCTTTGAATCAATAACTTCCTGCCTCATAATCAATTGCTTACTATTTAAATTGAGTAAAAATTATCAGTATCATAACACCGGTGAAAATTAACAGCAGATTATTAATTATTTTTGCGTTCAATTTAAATGCAAAGTAAAGCTTTTTAAGCTTTTGCTTTATCGTTTTTCAAATCTTCAGATAAAATCATGTGTTATGAGTAAGTTCTTGCACTATTCCTCCATGACCAAGAAATTCATCATGGCAATTGCGGGATTGTTTTTGATCGCATTTCTTCCTGTGCATCTGGGAATCAACCTTTTTATCCTTCCAATCACTGAAGGACATGAGGAGACCTTCCGTGAAGCCGTGCATTTCATGATCAGTAACCCGCTGGTCAAGATTGGTGAGCTGTTTCTATTTGCCGCTTTTAGCATCCATGTGATCCAGGGGGTGATATTGCAATTACAAAACTGGTTGGCCAGGCCTAAAAGGTATAAGATCGAAGGATGGGCACATACTTCATTTTTTTCCAAATTCATGATCCATACCGGAGCCGTTATCTTCGTATTCCTGCTTATCCATTTTATCAATTTCTATTTTGTGAAGTTAGGGTGGACAAATGCACCACAGGGTATAGTTCCAGTGGAAAACAACCATGACTTCTACCATATGGCCACAAACTTATTTTCAAATTCGGCATATTCTATTGTCTATATTGTGATGTTCCTGGCACTTGCTTTCCATCTGAACCATGCTTTTCAATCAGCTTTCCAGACTTTCGGATTGAACCATAGCAAGTATACCCCGGCCATCAAGTTTATCGGGCATCTGTACTCAATTTTTATTCCCCTGGGATTCATCACAATTCCTTTATATTTTTTATTGTTTTAATGATTCGATAATTAGGATCTGTATTTAAAATACCGAGACCATGAGTAAATTAGACGCTAAAATACCTGAAGGACCCCTGGCAGAAAAATGGACCAATTACAAAGCTTCCCAGAAGCTGGTCAATCCTGCCAATAAAAAGAAACTCGACATTATTCTGGTGGGTACAGGCCTCGCTGGAAGTGCTGCCGCATCAAGCCTGGGTGAATTGGGCTATAATGTGAAAGTGTTTTGTTTCCAGGACTCACCCCGTCGCGCCCATTCCGTTGCCGCACAGGGGGGCATCAATGCAGCCAAAAATTATCAGAATGACGGTGACAGCATCTATCGTTTATTTTATGATATCATAAAAGGTGGCGATTACCGTGCCAGGGAAGCCAATGTTTACCGTGCCGCAGAAGTCAGTAACGACACCATCGACCAATTGACGGCACAGGGTGTACCTTTTGCCAGGGATTACGGTGGCACATTGGATAACAGGTCATTTGGAGGTGTTCAGGTTTCCAGGACTTTCTATGCCAAGGGCCAGACCGGGCAACAGTGTTTATTGGGTGCGTTTTCCGGACTCTGCCGGCAAATCGATAAGGGCACTGTCACCATGTACCCTCGCCGTGAAATGCTGGACCTGGTTGTTATTGATGGAAAAGCCAGGGGCATCATCACCAGGAACCTGGTGAGCGGAGAATTGGAACGACATGCCGGGCATTCTGTTATCCTGGCGACCGGTGGATATGGAACCATTTATTACCTGTCTACCCTTGCCATCGGATCAAATGTTTCCGCCGCATGGAGTGCATATAAGAAAGGAGCCTTTTTTGGCAATCCCAGCTTCGTCCAAATCCATCCCACCAGTATCCCGGTTTTGAACGATTACCAATCCAAGCTGACCCTGATGTCGGAATCATTGCGTAACGATGGCAGAATTTGGGTGCCCAAGGGGAAAGGGGATCAAAGACATGCCAACGACATCCCTGAAGAAGAAAGAGATTATTACCTGGAAAGACGCTATCCTGCATTGGGCAACCTGGTACCGAGAGATGTGGCTTCAAGGGCAGCCAAAGAACGCTGCGATGCCGGTTATGGCGTTGGAGATACCGGTTTGGCAGTGAACCTTGACTTCAAAGATGCTATCGCCAAACAGGGCAAAAAGGCCATTGAAAACAAGTATGGCAACCTCTTCGAAATGTATGAAAAAATTACCGGGTTCAACCCCTATATAGAGCCGATGAGAATATACCCTGCAGGTCATTATACCATGGGTGGATTATGGGTCGACTACAACCTCATGACAACCATACCCGGGCTCTTTGCTATCGGAGAATCTAACTTTTCCGATCATGGGGCTAACCGCCTTGGCGCTGCCTCTTTGATGCAATGTGCCGGTGATGGCTATTTTGTGATCCCTAATACCATCACCAATTATATGGCTGATGAGATCAGGACAGCCCGGATCCAAACAGACTCCCCTGAATTTGAAGAAGCTGAAAAAACATCCAGGGAAAGGATTGCCAGATTACTGGCAGTCAATGGCACGCAAACAGCGACATCCTTTCACAAAAGACTGGGTAAAATAATGTGGGATTATTGCGGAATGTCAAGGAATGAGGAAGGTTTAAAAAAAGGGCTTGACCTGGTTGAAGAATTGGAAAAAGAATTTTGGGCTGAAGTCAAGATCCCCGGGGATGCCGATGAACTTAACCAGGAACTCGAGAAAGCTGTCCGGGTGGCCGATTTCTTTCAGCTTGCTAAATTGATGATCGCTGATGGGCTGAGCCGTAAAGAGTCATGTGGAGCACACTTCCGTGAGGAAAGCCAGACCGAAGCCGGGGAAGCCAGGCGTAATGATGATCAATATTCTTACGTTTCTGCCTGGGAATACATGGGCGATGATCAAGCGCCTCAACTGCATAAGGAAGACTTAAATTTTGAATTTGTTGAACTCAAGGAACGGAGTTATAAATAACCTATAAATACCGGATTGCCATGAACATAAAACTCAAGATCTGGCGACAGAAAAATGCAACAGTAAAAGGAAAGTTTATCAACTATTCCCTTGAAGATGTTTCTCCTGAGATGTCATTTCTCGAGATGATGGATGCATTAAACATAAAGCTCATTACAGAGGGAGATGAACCTGTAGCTTTTGAAAGCGATTGCAGGGAAGGTATTTGCGGTACCTGTGGCCTTTATATCAATGGAAGGCCACACGGACCTGAAGGCAAAACCACTACCTGTGAGTTACATATGCGTTCTTTCAAAGATGGCGCTACCATCGCTGTCGAACCCTGGAGATCCAGGGCCTTTCCGGTAATCAGGGACCTGGTTGTCGACAGAACTCCTTTTGATAAAATATTGCATGCCGGTGGTTTTATCTCCATCAATGCCGGTGCAGCTCTGGACGCCAACACTATCCTGGTCAAAAAAACACATGCCGACGAGGCATTTAATTCAGCAGCTTGTGTAGGTTGCGGTGCCTGCGTGGCAGCCTGTAAAAATGCATCGGCCATGTTATTTGTCTCTGCAAAAGTATCTCAGTATGCCTTGTTCCCACAGGGTCAGATTGAAGCCAGCAAAAGGGTGCAAAAGATGGTGGCTAAAATGGATGAGATGGGATTTGGCAATTGCACAAATACTTATGCCTGTGAAGCAGAATGTCCAAAAGGCATCTCCATCACAAATATTGCCCGAATGAACAGGCAGTTCATCCAGGCCAAAGTTTGCGCCCAAAAAGATTTCTAACAGATCATGTTATCTTATGCTTTTTAAAGAAATACCAGGACATCAAGACATCAAAGAAAAACTGATCCAAACTGTCCGGGACAGCCGTATCAGTCATGCCCAGCTCTTCCTGGGGCCAGAAGGTTCTGGTAAATTCGCCCTGGCTTTGGCTTATGCCCAGTACATCAATTGCAAGGCCCCACAGCCGGATGATTCATGCGGAGTTTGTCCTTCATGCATCAAATACAGGCAGCTGGCCCACCCCGATTTGCATTTTATGTACCCGGTGAATACCACGAAAGAAATCAAGAAGAAACCGAAAAGTCTTGATTTCATCAAAGCCTGGAGGGAATTCGTCCTTGAGAGTGATTATTTCCCCGTCCTTAATGCCTGGTACGAGAAGATTGGCATTGAGAATAAGCAAGGCCTTATCCAAACCGAAGATGCCAGGGAGGTCATGCGTATTTTGAGTTTCAAAAGCTATGAGTCAGAATATAAGATCATGATCATCTGGATGGCAGAAAAATTTCATCATACAGTAGCTCCCAGGTTTCTGAAAATCCTTGAGGAACCACCCGACAAAACATTATTTCTGTTGATCGCAGAAGCCCAGGACAAGATGATTTCCACCATCATCTCCCGTACCCAAATTGTGAAGATCCCCAGGTTGGATGATCAAAATCTGTTTGAAATACTGATCAACAAAACCGGTTCCACAGAAAAGGAAGTCAGAGATGCAGTTGCCGTGGCAAATGGGAATTATGTTGTGGCACACAGGTTTTTAAGTGAGGTTGACACCAATGATGTGAACATGAACCTGTTCCGGGATTGGATGCGTTTATGTTATAAAAAGGAAATCATAAACATTGAAAAATTTGTTTCTGAGATTGCAGGAAAGCGCAGAGAAGAGTTGAAATCTTTTTTCCTTTTTGCTTTAAGGGTTGTCAGAAGCGAAATGCTGATCCATTATCAGAATGAAGCCCTGGTCAGGTCAAGCAAAGAGGAAGAAGAATTCCTTTATAAATTATCGCCCTATATGAATGCAGCCAATATACGTCAATTCGCAGAAGCATTCGATAAGGCCTACTATTATATTGAAAGAAATGCCAATCCTTCCATAACCTTTATGGATCTGTCATTGAAGGCAATACGCCTGTTAAAGCTAAAGCCTGCCGAAAAAGTCGGATAATTGCTTAAATTTGCATTTCCAGGTAAAGCATATGGATGATCGCAACCATAAAGTAAAAAATAATATCTTTCTCACCAGGGGGTGTAAGTCTACTCCTCAGGGAAATGGCAGGGATGAGCAGGTATTCAAGCATGGTTGCTGCAAGCTTGATAGCTCCGAATGGCTTAATGATGTTGCAACACCACAGAGCCAATCTTCCTTTAACCTCGTAGAAGTCAGGTTTAAAAACAGCCGCAAGGACTTTTTCCGGACCTCCGACGCTTATAATTTTAATGTGGGTGATATCGTTGCGGTTGAAGCGGCACCAGGACATGATATTGGTATTGTAACCCTCACAGGTGAAACCGCCCGTCTGCAGATGAAGAAAAAAGATGTTGACCCTTCATCAGAAACCATCAAAAAGATCTATCGCAGGGCCCGGGCATCAGATATTGAAAAGTGGGTTAGTGCCGTAGAACGGGAAGACTCCACCATGCAAAAGACGAAAGCCATAGCCAATGATCTGAACCTGGAAATGAAATTCAACGATATCGAATACCAGGGAGATAATACAAAGGCTATTTTCTATTATACGGCTGAAGAAAGAGTTGATTTCCGTGAACTTATTAAAAAACTGGCTGAGCAGTTCAAGATCAGGATTGAGATGAAGCAGATCGGTGTACGACAGGAAGCAAGCAGGATTGGTGGCATTGGATCTTGTGGGCGTGAATTGTGCTGTGCCACATGGTTGGTCAACTTCAAATCAGTGACAACAAACGCCGCACGTGTTCAGCAACTTTCATTAAATCCCCAGAAACTGGCCGGACAATGCAGTAAACTAAAATGCTGCCTGAAATTTGAATGTGACAACTATCTGGATGCCATGAATTCATTTCCTGACCCCCGTATTGTCCTGAAGATGAAAAAAGGGGAAGCCATCCATCATAAAACAGATATCTTCAACAAAATCATGTGGTACTCATATGTGGATGACAAATCCAATATCCATGCCCTGCCGGTTGACCAGGTTAGAGAGATTATTGAGGAAAACAATAAAGGTAAGTCTCCGGATAAACTGGAAGACTTTACCAATGTGAAGGAACGCAAAGTTGACTTCGAAAATTCACTGAACCATGAAGACCTGAAACGCTTTGATGAAAAGAAATAAGATTTTATACAATAAATCCTTTTGTATTCCTTTATTTAGTAAACTCCCTGTGATGATAAAGTCCAACACTTTCCGGATGCCTGTGCTGACATTCCTGTTGCTTGGACTCCTGATATCATGTGATCCCAACAGGGTATATGATCAAAATGTTAGGATCATCAATCAATCCTGGAATAAAGATTCATTGATCAAATTTCAGTTTCACATTGAGGATACCATTTCACTTCACAAGTTTTATCTCAATATCAGACACAATACCGATTACCCATACAGCAATATCTATTTTTTCATGAACGGGATCTTCCCAAACGGTAATAAAACCAGGGATACCATAGAATGTTTGCTGGCTGATCCCAGGGGCAATTGGTTGGGAAAAGGCGCCGGTAAAATAAGGGATAATCGTATCCTTTTGAGGGAACACCTGAGATTTCCTGCCAGGGGAGATTATTCGTTCGAGATTGAACAGGCCATGCGCCAGATCAGCCTGAAAGGGGTTGAAGATATTGGTATTCGCATTGAAAAGGAATAGTATTGATTATCACATGAGCGAAGGCAGATTCTACATCAGTTATTTGGTTAAATTCTGGGCACTGTTTGTCCTGGTCCTGCTTTTGGTCATCATGATATTTTGGGCAATTGCCAGGGGATGGTTTGGACATATGCCATCTTTCGAAGAATTAGAAAATCCGGAAAGCAATCTTGCATCGGAAATTTATGCAGCCGACGATGTTTTGCTTGGAACCTATTATATTGAAAACCGTTCCAATATCAATTTCAATGAACTTCCTGAAAACCTGGTTAATGCATTGCTGGCTACAGAAGACATTCGTTTTTACAAGCATGCCGGAGTAGATATGAAAGCTTTGTTCAGGGTTTCATATGGGCTGGTCTCGGGTAATTATCGTGGTGGAGGCAGTACCATTACACAACAATTGGCCAAAAACTTATTCCCCAGGGGAGAAAATCTATCTAAAGCCCAGCTCACCGTCAGGAAACTCAAGGAATGGGTTACTGCTACCAAACTGGAAAAAAACTATTCCAAAGAAGAGATCATTGCCATGTATCTCAACACCGTTCCTTTCGGGCACCAGTCATTTGGCATCAAGAGTGCTGCACTCACATTCTTTAATAAGACACCCGATTCATTAAACCTGGAAGAAGCGGCCGTACTGATCGGTGTGGTCAATGCACCAACTTTTTACAGTCCGGTCAGGAATCCTGAAAGGTCATTTGACCGTCGTAATCTCGTCCTTCGCCAGATGGAGAAATATGGATTTATTGATGAGGTGACCTACGACAGCGTTTCCCAACTTCCTATCGATTTGACCAGGTTCGGGATCCAGGACCATACTGCAGGCATCGCCAGGTATTTCAGGGAATACCTCAGGGCGGAAATGAAAAAATGGTGCAGAAACCATACCAAGGCAGATGGAAGCCCGTACAACCTGTATAAAGATGGCCTGAGGATTTATACGACCATTGATTCCTGTATGCAAAAACATGCTGAAGATGCAGTAAAAGAGCATTTAGCACTCGATTTGCAGCCATCTTTCTATGAGCATTGGAAGGGATATACCTATGCTCCCTTTGTATTCGAGCCCGATGTGATACAAAAAGAAGTTGAAAATGTAATGAAAAGGACCGTCCGCAGAACTGAACGTTACAGGAAACTGGTCAAAAGAGATGTGCCTGAAGATTCAATACAAATGATTTTTTACACACCGGTCCCGATGCGTGTCTTCAGTTGGAATGGAGAGATTGACACAGTGATGACACCAATGGATTCCATCAGGTATTATAAGTACTTTCTTCAGGCTGGCCTGATGTCGATGGAACCTCATTCCGGTTTTGTCCGGGCATATGTCGGCGGTATTGATTATTATTATTTCAAATATGATCATGTAACCCAGGGACGGCGGCAGGTTGGTTCTACCTTTAAACCATTCCTGTATACGCTGGCCATGCAGGAAGGAGAGATGACACCCTGTTATAAGGTTGCGAATATACAGTATACCGTGGAGTTGCCCACAGGTGATGTTTGGGCACCAAGAAATTCTTCTGACGATCGCATCGGAGAGATGGTCACCCTGAAATGGGCCCTTGCCAACTCCAATAACTGGATATCCGCCTTCCTTATGAAAAGATATTCCCCATTATCCGTTATTAAAATTACCCGGAAGATGGGGGTGACCAGCAAAATCCCACCTGTACATGCCATTGCCCTTGGTTCAGCAGACCTTTCTTTGTACGAGATGGTTGGAGGCATGAACACCTTCTCGAACCGGGGAGTTCATGTCAAACCGACCTTCATTACCCGCATCGAAGATAAAAACGCTAATGTGATTGAGTCGTTCATCCCCGATAAACAGGAAGCCATGAATGAGGAAACCGCTTTCCTGATGCTGGCGCTGATGAAAGGAGTAGTGGAATCCGGAACAGGGATCAGGTTGAGGCTGACTTATGGATTCAACCATCCGGTAGCAGGCAAAACCGGTACTACCCAAAACCAGTCTGATGGTTGGTTTATGGGCATAGTCCCTGAATTAACCACAGGCGTGTGGATTGGTTGTGAAGACCGCAGCGCCCACTTCAGGACCATCACCCTGGGTCAGGGTGCCAATATGGCTTTGCCGATCTGGGCCATCTATATGCAGAAACTGTATGATGACCCTGAGATCCTTATCGATAAAGGTGATTTCACACCTCCCCTCCAGGGCCTTTCCATTGAACTTGATTGTGATCAATATGATCTCTCCAGGCAACGAGAAAATCCCGTTGATAAGGATGAAATTGAGTTTTAATTCTTGAAATCCCTTATTTTAGCAAAATGATTCATTGCATTCATCAAGATTCTTATTAATGCCATTCAAAAAGGATAATATTTCAGTTTCTTGTTTTCTGAAAATGCTGACAGGGATTTTCTTATTGCTTTTTCTGGTGGAATGCACCTATGGTCCGGACTTTAGAGTTAATGACAAGATCACATGTGATTTCGAACAATTAACCAGTAATGGAAAGTTTTTTACTACTTCCGATCCAAATAAGAATATCACAGGTGTTGAAAAGAGAAGCGACCAAATGGCGAGGTCAGGAAAGTACGCTACCAAATTGGACAAACAAAAACATTTTGGTTGTGGATATACAATTAAGCGTCCAAAAACTGATGAGTATTATAAAGTTACCGTTTGGAGAAAAGGGCCCGAAGGCATTGGGCATATCGCAGCAGCAGATGATGGCAGTAAAAGATTTTTCATAAGCCAGTATATCAGTGATAGCATTGACGCAAAAGGATGGGAGCGTCTGGTGTTATACTTTATTATTCCTCCATCTATTAGCACCGAGAATGTCAGGGTGTTTGCCTGGAATCCATCTGATAAAGAGGTTTATTTTGATGACCTTAGCATTGAACGGCTGCCTCATAAAACATATCCGGAGTTTTCCGGGTTAGAAAAGATACATCTGGTCATTGACACCCTGGAGATGGAACAATTGAAGCTGAAGAGAAAAGAAGCATTCATCAAAGGAATTTTAGAAACAGAAGATAATGACTGGGTTAAAGGAATGCTGTTCGCCGATGAAGAATTTAACAGGATTAAATTACGCCTGAAGGGAGATTGGCTTGATCATCTCATTGGAGATAAATGGTCATTCAGGATAAAAATCAGGAAAGGTAAAACCTGGAAAGGGTTCAGGACTTTCTCAATACAAAATCCTGAATCAAGAGATTTCTTAAATGAATGGTTGCTTCACGTTTTATGCAGGAAAGAAGATATTCTGGCTCCACGCTACGGATTTGTTGCAGTTGACTTAAATGGAACAAGCCTGGGCATCTATGCTTATGAAGAGCACTTCGAAAAGTACCTCCTTGAGTCAAACAATCGCAGAGAAGGGCCCATTATAAAACTAAATGAGGATCATTTCTGGAGGATAAACTGGATAAATAAAAAATACAAGAAAATATTAAGCTATCCGGTTTTCGAAACTGCTGAAATTTTACCTTTTAAGGAAAACAGAACCATCAGTTCTCCTTTGCTTTATCAGCAATTCGACATTTCAAAAGACCTGTTGTACCAATTAAAATTTGCCTCTCAAAAACCAGCTTATATCATTGATACTGAAAAATTTGCAAAGTACCTGGCAATGCTCGATCTTTTCCGTTCACACCACGGACTGGTCTGGCATAATTTCAGATTTTATTATAATCCGGTACTTTGCAAAATTGAGCCAATTGTTTTTGATAATTTTTCTGAAAAAGGGCCTGTTATTTATTATAGCGAAAGCATTTTAGGATTATCTCACCTCAGGAACAATAACCCATCACCAAAACTCAGGATAATTTCTAATTTTTTTACCGATAGTAGTTTTGTGGGTCATTATATCCGCTATCTTGAAAAGATCTCTGATGAAACATATCTGAAACAGATGCTGGCAGATCAATGGCCAGAGATACAACGCTATAATTCCCTGATAAAGAAAGAATACCCTGATTATGATTATGACAGTACATACCTCTTTAGAAATGCTGATCTTATCAGAGAAAAATTACCTGTTCTACGGAAAGAGTTATATAATAAAATCGGGTATACTTTTCCGGAACCTGATTGGCAGGACAGGCAGTTTGATACAGCGTATTATGAGGAATTACCAGCTTTCTTCCTGAAGGCATACAAACAAAATTTGTCTGACACAGGATCAATGCTACTTTATGTTGAGAATTATTCAGGTCGGGATATTATTCTTTTAGGTACCGGAACCCGGGATACGAGAATAAGATACTTCCTTCATCCCGAACCCATAATTAATGCTTTTCGAAGCAATGAAAATTGGAAACTAAACATTGCAGTAGATTCAGCTTCTAAATTTTTATATTTTATGGTCAAAGACCATTTTAAAACCTTTGTTACCAGGATATACCCATGGCGGGCACCGGGTCGGTTGACCCCCTGCCAGCAATTGGCAGAAAACTACCGTCAAAGCTATCTGGATTATTTTTCCACCGGGCCTGAAAACTCACTTTATCTAAAAGAGAAAATGGTCACTGTTAACAAACCAGTTATCGTACCAGCCGGGTTTAAGGTAATTTTGAGAGAAGGGGAGCAAATAAATTTAGTTAACAACGCAATGATCATAAGCTATTCCCCCGTTATGATTGAAGGACGTCCAGACAACCCGGTGGAGATCAGGTCTTCTGACGGAACGGGGAACGGATTTACTGTCTTGCAGGCGAAGGGAAAATCAATTATCAGGTATGCCATATTTGATCGATTGAACACTTTGGAGTACCAGGGGTGGATATTAACAGGTGCCGTTAATTTTTATGAGTCCGATGTGGAGATATACCATTCAAGCTTTGAGAATAATCAATGTGAAGATGCTTTGAATATCATTAGATCTGAATTTATCCTCAATCATTGTAAATTTATAAATACTTATGCTGATGCATTGGATATTGATTTTGGAAATGGCATTTTATCCAACTGTGAATTCAGCTACCTTAACAATGATGCGGCAGATTTTTCAGGATCTTTGGTACAAATTGAAAACTGCAGGATAAATAATGCCAGCGATAAAGGGATCAGCTGTGGAGAAGGTTCTGAAATCATCATTTCAAATACCAGTATCGACGGGGCTATGATAGGAATTGCCTGTAAAGATAAAAGTTTGGTTGAAATTAATTCTTGTGAGATCTCGAATTGTCAATACGGTTTGGTGGTTTTTCAAAAGAAAGCGGAATTTGGCCCGGCTGAACTGCTTGCATCCGGATTACGGTTGATTAACATTTCAATCAGACACCAGATAGAAGAGGGATCTTCGATCATCCTGAATGATACCCTGATCAAAGGAGACAAAAAGGATCTGGCAAATATTTTCTATTGATGGATAAACAATAAGCCTGGCACCATGACCATTAAATCTTTTTTGCTGTTGTGTTTATTTTCGACACTTTGCTTTGTTCATTCCTCCTGCACAAGAACTGCGAAAGTATCAGGTAATTATGCATTTTTTGTAGCCGGCCATGCATATGGTGCTCCGCGAAGTGATAATCCGGGTTTACATCCACCCTTTCTGGATAAGTTTGACATTATCAATAAGGATACTGTGATCAAATTTGGCATACTGACAGGAGATATTGTAAGGACAAGCTCGATCGAATCATGGGATAGTGTTGATGCACAATTGAGAAAGCTTCACATACCGGTTTACTTTTGCCCTGGTAATCATGATACGTATAACCGTATATTGTATGAATCCAGATATGGAAACCCTTATTATTCCTTCAAGGATTATGATGATTTATTCGTGGTACTAGATGGCAATATCAACAGGTGGAATATTTCCGGAAAGCAATTGGAATTTTTAACTCATCTTCTTAGCCATAAAAATAAAGCTCACAATGTATTCATTTTCGTTCATCAACTGGTATGGTGGAAAAAACAATCGGTTTTTGAGCAGGTCAACCTTAACTGGCCCCCATATACACCCGACAGTACTAATTACTGGTCAACTATTGAACCCATCCTGAAGGATTTTAAAGGAAATGTCTTTTTATTTGCCGGCGATCTGGGAGCAAATCATCAGTCAAGTTCCCTTATGTACTACCGTGATGGAAATATTACATACATTGGCAGTGGTATGGGTGACAATAAAAGAGATCATTTCATTAAAGTTATCGTAAATCAAGATAAAGAAGTGAAATTTGAAATTATTGCATTGCAAGGGGACCCAAATAAATTTGGAAAACTTGAATCCTATTCACTTAAATAGAATCCGATTCAGGTATTATGCAACAAATTTTTACATACTTTTGTGTCTTTCTTATATGATGCTCTATGGACAATAAATGGAGTCTGTTTCAGAAGTTTCTGATTACTGAAAGTGTTCAAATCTCTGTTGAGGAATTTCTCCTCAACTCCTTGATTGCAATTGTTTTATCATTATTAATACAATTTACATACCTGAAGTGTGCAAACAGCATCTCCAACCGGAAGATTTTTGCCAATAATTTCATGCTGATCATTTTCACTACCATGTTGATCATCTCTATTGTCAAATCTTCCCTTGCCCTTTCCCTGGGACTGGTAGGTGCTCTATCTATAGTCCGGTTCAGGGCAGCGATCAAAGAACCCGAGGAACTGACATACTTATTTTTTGCCATTTCAATTGGCCTGGGGCTCGGGGCTAATCAGCAAATTATTGTGCTTATTGCTTTTGTGATAATGTCTGCAATACTGTGGGTCAGGCACTTTTTTTCATACAAGAGCCAAAGCCAGAACCTGTTTATTACAATTTCCGGTTCACCGGGTCAAAATTTGAATTTATCCAAAATTTCCGGGGTTTTTTCAAGGTATTTCAAAAAATTTGAAATGAAGCGATTTGATGAGAATGATGATGTTTTTGAAGTATCTTACTTGCTTGACGTTAAGGATCTGCAGAAACTTGATTCTCTAAAAAATGATCTCAGGGATCAGTTTGGTACCCTGAAAATAACTTTTGTGGATAATAAAAGTTATTGATAATAATCTTTCACTTCTTGAAATTAATCCAATACATAGATGATTTCAGGCAATTCATCAATCAGCCTGAAAAGAGCAATGAGAAAAACAGGTATGAACGAAAGTTCGTTATTGAAAGGTTGAATATTAAGCAAGTAGAATCTATCCTCAGATACCATCCCGCCGCATTTAACGAGATATTTCAGGAACGCCAGGTCAACAATATTTACCTGGACACCCGGAGTATGGATGCATTTAATGACAATGTAGTTGGTAATAGCAACAGAACCAAAGTTCGCATCAGGTGGTATGGTGAAACATTTGGTGAGATTGAAAACCCGGTTATGGAACTTAAAATAAAAAAAGGCCTGACCGGTACAAAATTATCCTATGCCCTTATGCCATTCAATCTGGATAATCAGTTTACATACAACGTGCTTACCGGCATATTTGAAAGATCAAAAATGCCTGGCTGGGTTACTGAAACTTTATATGGGTATTATCCTGTTCTGCTAAATAAGTACCGAAGGAAATATTATCTTTCTTCAGATAAGCAGATCCGCATCACACTTGATACAGCTATGACATATTACAAAATAGCTGATTATAATAATAATTTTATTCAATACTATGTCGA
>JAUXCL010000061.1 GCA_030618905.1 Bacteroidales bacterium
CCTAAGACCGCTTGGCCTCCGACTTGGAACCTGGGCTGATACCTGATAAGTCATCAAACCCAGTAATACCAACAAGAAGTTATGAAATAATCTTAATTCTAAGCTTTTCATGAAGCAGCCTATAAAAAGATCTGATTTTAAGTTGTAAAGATAAGAATAAAATTGTGAAAAGTGAAGCGTGAAACGTGAAAAGTGTACATTTGCATGCATTAATTGCATAAATAAAACCAAAACAATGAAAAATATGATTTCCAGATTCACCCTGATTATTCTATCCACTTTACTTGTTATTTCATTTAATGCTTGTGATAAAGAAACCAATGAAGAAGAGCCGCCAGCAAACACTGCACCCGCTGCAAGCTTTACCGTACAACCGCCATCAGGCGGTACCAATACAAATTTTCTCTTTGATGCATCCGGCAGTAGTGACGTACAGGATGCGCTTTCTGCTTTGCAATTCAGGTGGGATTATGAAAATGATGGCACCTGGGATACCCAATATAGCAATGATACTAACAGTCATCATAAATATACTGCTGAAGGAACTTATGAAGTCAAACTGGAGGTCAAAGATACCGGTGGCCTGACAGGCCAGGCTACAAAATCTGTTACCGTAACCGATGCACAAAATAATCCGCCCGATGCACCCGGCAATCCCAGTCCGGCCAATGGTGCTACAGGCGTTGGCATCAATCAAGTTCTAAGTTGGACATGTACTGACCCGGATGGTGATCCCTTAAAGTATGATGTATACTTCGGGATATCAAATAACCCGGCTATAGTTGCCTCTGATATTTCTGCCAGCACTTATGATCCCGGTCAACTGCAGGAGAATACAACTTATTACTGGAAAATTCTCGCGAAAGACAACCAGGGCAACAGCACTCCCGGCAGCCTTTGGGAATTTACCAGCACCGGCGGAACAGCTTTCGTCTGCGGCAATCCGTTTACCGATCCCAGGAATGGCAAACAATATCCCACTGTCATGATTGGAAATGCATGCTGGATGGCGAAGAACATGGACATTGGAGCAATGATCGATGGCAGCCAGAATCAAAGCAATAACGGGGACATAGAAAAATACTGCTATGATAATATTGAACTCAACTGCACCAGCTTTGGGGGCCTGTACCAATGGGATGAAATGATGCAATATGCTTCAGATAATGGAATACAAGGCATATGCCCGGGCGGCTGGCACATCCCCACAGATGTTGAATATATGGAATTGGAAATGGCCGTTGGCATGCCTCAATCGGAAGTGATCAAGACAGGACTGCGTGGTACGGACGAAGGCACAAAACTGAAGGAAGGCGGATCTTCAGGTTTTGAGGGCCTGATGGGTGGGTATTACAGCGGTGGCCAGTTTTTCTCCAAAGGATCATATGGAACATTCTTCTCTGCAGAAGGATCTGCCAACCTGGCCTGGACCCGATATCTTTTTAATGATATGGACCAGGTACTGAGGGACAAATATGAAAAGTCTTTTGCGATGTCTGTGCGTTGTGTCAAAGATGCAAAGTAGTTATCATTACAGGTATTTTTAATGACTTTTGGGAAAAAACACTGAAAAAAATTGCGTTTTATTAACTTTTTATCAACAGGAATCTGTTCATTACACCCAACTCACGCTAAATCAGGCTATAACGCCCGGTGCTACACCCAATAGGGGAATTCACCCAAAAGCAGGTTAATATGGTGGAATTACCCATATGGCAACATATGCGCGAGCACAAATACCTGAGAAATCATAAGTAATAATACTTACTTATATAAGGTTAATTTGCATTTTTCAGAAATCCATATTACTTTAGCAACACGATTCACGAATACCGAAATGGAAGATCAAAGACATTTCTGGTATTTACTAAAAATGCTCTTTACATACTACTACGATTTTAAGTTAAACCAAAAAAAACTAACTAACTATGAAAACCCAAGTCTTAGTTCTAATTTTATTGGTAGGCATACTTGCATTTGCGGCTTGCCAGAAGGAAAAAGAAAATACGATTCCTACACCCGCATTAATAGTGGAGCCCAATCAGGGTTCTATTTCAACCATATTTGTTTTCGATGCTACAAACAGCTATGACGACCAGGACCCTGCTTCAATTCTTGAAGTACGTTGGGATTGGAATGGTGATGGCAGATGGGATACAGAATGGTCGACAAACAAAATTGAAAACTTTAAATTTGATTATTGCTGCATCCACGTTGTAAAAATGGAAATTCGCGACTCTGAAGGCTGGAGTAATATTACCAAAAGTGATGTTAATGTATTCCAGGACAGTATTTCTCCAAAGGCGTCATTTATTATTAAACCCAATGCAGGAGGATTAAATACCATTTTCAAATTTGATGCTACCAGCAGCACCAACAATATTTACGCCAGTGGTCACTTAAACTACCGCTGGGATTGGGATAGTGATGGTACCTGGGATGTGGATTATTCTTCCGACAATCTCGGCTATCATAAATATCATGAGGAAGGCATATATGATGTTACCCTGGAAGTCAGGAATAGTCTCATGCTGACTGATCAGGAGACACATAAGGTTGTTGTAACACCATAATAACTCTAAATCAGATAATTCAAATTAACGCCAGATAATTAAGTGGCCTTTGCCCTGCAAAGGCCACTTTTTGTATTTTTGACACCTAAAACATTACATCTATGAGGGTATTCACTTTTCTCCTGTTACTTTTTCCAGCCTTTCAATCTTTCACTCAAGATCACATCATCACAGGAATTATCGATGGCTTGCCTGAAGGGACGGTATACCTGGCTGACTTTTATGGGGATCAAAACCATGTCATCGATTCTGCCCGGAGCGATGTTTCAGGATCCTTTGAAATGAGCCTTTCCGGTCTGGATCCAGGTTTTTACAGGTTAATATTTGAACAGCAAAAGCGAATCGACTTTATTTACAACCAGGAATCGGTTAGTTTTACAAGCAATGTACTTAATCCACTTGAGAATCTGGTATTTGCAGTTTCGATTGAAAACTTATTATGGTACGATTACCTCTTCCGGAAAGAGGAATGCCAGTTCAAGCTGGAATTGCTTAACCCCTTGTTGATCTATTATCCAAAATCAACAGATTTCCACACCTCTCTTACAGATGAATATTCTTCCGTACAGATAGATTTCGAGGACTATGTCAGCTCCGTTATGGATCTTAACACCATGACTTTTGCAGCCAAAGCCATCAAAATTGACAAGCCTTACCTTGTCAATATAGAAATCCCTTTACAGGAGCAAAATAATTTTATCAAAGCCCATTATTTTGATGGAATAGTGCTGGACGACCCCTCCTTGCTCAGGAGTAATATCATTTCTTCTAAGATTATCGGTTATCTGTCCCTTTACCGTGATCCGGCTTTCTCAAAAGAGGAGCAGGAAAAGGAGTTTATTCAAGCCATCGACAGCATCCTTATCAGGGTCATGGACGATGAAGAAATCTATAATTTCACGCTGCAGTATTTGATCGACGGGTTTGAATTATATGGCTTTGACAAGGTCATCACCCATATTGCTGAACATTACAACCCGGCAGAAACCTGTGTGCGTACCGGAGAGAAATCAGAATTGATCAAGCGGATGGAGAACATTAAAAAACTGGCAGTTGGCCAACAAGTTCCTGACATAAATATTATAGATAATAATGGTAATCCCTTTATTTTATCTGAGGCAAATTCAAAATACACCCTGATTATATTCTGGGCAAGCTGGTGTGGACATTGCAAGAATATTATGCCTGAACTTTCCGGAATTTACAAGGATCAGGAAGACAATAGCCTGGAGATCATTGCGATATCAGTGGATACCAGCCATGTTGCGTTTGAAGCTGTAGTTAAGGAAGAGCATTTTCCATGGATTAATTATTTTGATCCATTGGGATGGGATTCACAGCCTGCCAAAGATTACAGCATATATGCCACTCCAAGTATGTTTCTGCTTGATGAAAAGCGAACAATTCTGGCAAAACCGATGGATTTGAATGAATTGAAAGGAGTTCTGGCAGATCTACCCTGATAAATCTACCAACCGGAAGCGAGCACATCGGCAAGATGTGCCACTTTAAGGCCCAGACCGTGTTTCTTAATATATCCTTGCTGGTGCATCAGGCAGGAGGAATCTGTTGACACAATATACTCAGCACCAGATGCGAGTGCATGCTCTACCTTTTGTTCAGCCATTGCTGATGCAATGGCTTCAAATTTGACCGAAAAGGTGCCCCCAAAACCGCAACATACATTGGTATCCTGCATTTCCAACAGGGTGAGTCCTTTCACATAGCGTAATAACTTCCTGGGTTCATTCCTGATCCCATATTCACGTAAGGCCGCACAGGAATCATGATAGGTAACACTGTGGTTGAAAGTAGCACCGATATCCTCTACTTCAAGTACATTGACAAGAAAGTCGGAAAACTCAAAGATCCGTTTTTGCAACTTCCGGTACTCATTATGGTGGGAAGTATTATAAAACAATTCTTCATAATAATTTCTCACATACGCAACACAAGAAGCAGATGGACCGACGATATACCGGTCACCCGGAAAGTCTTCCATAAATTTGACACCGATCTCCCGGGCCTCTTCCCAAAAACCACTATTGAAAGCCATCTGTCCACAGCAGGTTTGCTTATCATTATAATGTATCTGGATTCCCAGTTTTTCCAGGACTTTGACCATATTGAGACCAGTCTCCGGGTATATCTGGTCTACAAAGCAAGGTATGAATATATCGACTTCCATTCGAATCTCGTGATATGCGAATTTAGTAAATTTCGCATTACCTGAACGAAGAGCACAATGAAGTTTTTATATTTATCTCCTGAAAGCTGCTATTAACAATTCGATATCCTGAGATGGAAGGTTGTACAGGTCACCAATATATTTACTTGTGAGTATGCCATTATATAAATACACACCTTTACAAAGGCCAAAATCAATTTTGAGAAGGTTCTCAACGCCTCCTTCTTCACCAATATTCAGCAGCACAGGGGTAAAAAAGTTACTCAGTGCATAAGAAGCGGTATGTGGCACACTGGATGCTATGTTAGGGATACAAAAATGTGTTACATCAAATTTCTTGAAAACCGGGTTTTTATATGAAGTCAGGTGACTGGTTTCAAAGCATCCTCCCTGGTCTATACTTACATCGATCACAACCGAACCCTGCTTCATCTGCCTGACTATATCCTCCGAAACGATGCAAGGTGTTTTGCCGCTTGCCGAATGAATGGCGCCAATAACCACATCGGCTGATTTTAGAGATTTATTAAGCACCTTGGGTTGAATAATGGATGTAAAAACGCGTGTATTCAGGTTTTCCTGCAAGCGCCTCAGCCTGTATATCGAATGGTCGAACACCTTCACAACAGCTCCCAGTCCCAATGCTGTTCTTGCAGCATTTTCCCCCACAGTGCCTGCCCCCAGGATAACTATTTCTGATGGTGTAATACCAGGAAATCCACCCAGCATACTTCCCCTGCCATACTGCTGGTCACGAATATACTGTGAAGCGATCATGATGACAGCTTTTCCAACAATCTCGCTCATGGAACGCCTGACCGGATAAGTGTTAGTCTTATCCTGAATGAATTCGTAGCCTATTGCGGTAATCTTTTTGAGCGACAGCTTTTTAAAATATTCTTTACTCTGGCTCAAAGCCTGGACAGCAGAGATCAGGGTCTGATTATTATGAAACAGGTCAATCTCCTCAATAGATGGCGATGTGACTTTTAAGACCAAGTCAGCTTTGTATGCCTCTTCAGCCGAATGAACGATCCGGACGCCGGCTTCACTGTATTCGTGATCCGGGAAATGGGCAGGTACACCTGCACCAGACTCCAGGAGCACTTTATGTCCGTTGGCAATTAACAAGCCGGCTGCTTCCGGTACAAGACCTATGCGGTTTTCCTCTGCAATAACCTCTTTGGGCAAGCCAATGGTAATCTGGCTGCTTTGTCTGTGCTTCTCCAGGACTTCTTCCTGGGGCATCAGCTTTTCCCGATGGGAAAATTTCAAGTAATCCTTTTGATCAGCATTCATAAAAAACTTATTGTGGTTTCATTCGAATCCGTCTTGAATGATCTGCCGGATCCTCTTCGATTCTGACAAGTACACATCGTTCCGGCAGAAGTTCCTGGCCCTTTTCAGGCCACTCAATAAAACAATAGTCGCCTCCAAAAAAGTAATCCTCATACCCAATATCCAATACTTCAGTAATCTCTTTTATTCTGTACAGGTCCATATGATACACTTTTTCTGCATCAATTGTACGGTATTCATTGACAATATTGAAAGTCGGGCTGGTAACCTCATCCATAACAGACAGGGCTGAACAGACAGCCTTGATAAAAGTTGTTTTTCCTGCCCCCATTTTTCCAAAAAAAGCGAATACTTTGTCCTCCGGAAAGCTATCCAGCAATAGATGAGCTGCTTCTTTCAGACTATGTTCATCAGGACAGATAATTTGCTGTTCAAGTGTCATCATTTGGGTTGAAGTGAAATGATAGGCACCAATACTTCTTCCAATGAAATACCCCCATGCTGAAATGTATTCCTGTAATACTTCACATAATAGTTATAATTGTTTGGATATGCAAAGAAATCATCATTGCGGCAAAAAACAAAAACCGAACTGACATTGATCTTAGGCAGAAATATATCGTAAGGATTCTTTACCTCATAAACATCTTTGGCAGTATAGCTAAGGTTCTTACCAATTTTGTAACGTAAGTTGGTATTGGTGCTTCTGTCACCAATAATTTTAACCGGATTCTGCACCTTTACAGATCCATGGTCGGTGGTGATTACCAGATGCACCTTTTTCTCAGCAAGGTACTTGATGATATCAAAGAGCGATGAATGCTCAAACCAGGATAACATCAGTGACCGGTAAGCGGGTTCGTCATCAGCAAGCTCACGTATAATTTCCATTTCAGTCCTGGCATGCGAAAGCATATCGACAAAATTATAGACAATAACATTCAAGTCATTGTTCATCAGGTTGGCCAGGTTATCTGCCAATTTTTTACCCGCATCAAGGTTGAGTATCTTATGATAACTATACTTCACATTTTTACCAAAACGCTTCAATTGCTCCCCTAACAGCTCACTTTCAAATTTATTCTTACTGCCTTCCTCATTTTCATTTATCCAATATTGAGGAAACCGCTTTTCTATTTCTGAGGGCATGAGTCCGGAAAAAATAGCATTACGTGCGTACTGTGTAGTGGTAGGTAAGATGCTGAAGTAAATCTCATCCTGGATTACGCGATAATACTCTTCAATAAGTGGCTGAATTGCTTTCCACTGGTCATAACGCAAATTGTCGATCAACAGTACAAAGAAAGGCTGCTGCCTGTCCATCAATGGAAAAATCTTATCCTTAAATAAAGTCGGCGATAATACCGGGTGGTCCGGATCCTCACCTGAAATCCAATCCTGATAATGACTTTCCAGGAACTTCATAAATACCTGGTTGGCTTCATCCTTTTGCATTTTCAGGACCTCCTGAATGCTTTCATCTTCTGCCTTCTCCAGTTCAATTTCCCACCTGCTCAATTTCTTATAAATATCACACCACTCCTTGTGGTTCAGGTTCCCCGATATTTCCATTCCAATATTTCTGAATTCCTGCTGATACGTGAAAGTAGCTTTTTCACTCATCAATTTCTTATTCTCCAGGTTTTTCTTCAGGCAGAGTAAAATTTGATTGGGATTCACTGGTTTTATGAGGTAATCAGCTATGTTCGAGCCGATTGCATCCTCCATAATGGATTCTTCCTCACTTTTAGTAATCATTACTACAGGAAGATTGGGATAAAGGTTTTTAATCTCTTCCAGTGTTTCGATACCAGAAATACCCGGCATCTGTTCATCCAGAAAAATGATATCATAAGGATTCTCCCGGATCATTTCAATGGCATCATCTCCATTATTAGAAGTCAGTACCTCATATCCCTTTTGCTCCAGGAACAAGATATGGGGCTTTAACAGATCAATCTCGTCATCAACCCAGAGAATTTTTATTTTATCCATAGCAAGGTCTTTTGTCATCCTGAAAAAAAAGTTGTATAATTGAAATGGGAATTTTAAGAAAATATTGTTTAAAAATCATCCTAATTACAAATTTAAGCAAATCTGTGCGCGCATCCTCTTTTAACAAAAGAAAAATATTCAACGATCCGGTTTATGGATTCATCTCAATTGATAGTGAGCTCACTTTTGATGTGATAGAACATCCCTACTTTCAGCGCTTACGCAGGATAAAGCAGCTGGGATTAACACATTTGGTATACCCTGGTGCCTTACATACCCGGTTCCACCATTCCATGGGTGCCATGTACCTGATGAACCAGGTCATCGTAGCGCTACGGCTCAAAGGCCTTGAGATTAATGATGAAGAAGCCCAGGCTGCCTCACTGGCTATTTTATTGCATGACGTGGGGCACGGTCCATTTTCGCATGCACTCGAGAACTCAATCCTGGAAGGGATTCACCATGAAGCGGTTTCCCGGATATACATGCAGCGCCTGAATGAAAACTTCAACGCTTTGCTTCATACTGCCATTAGCATATTTGACAATAGCTATTCAAGGAAATTCTTTCACCAACTGGTATCGAGCCAACTGGATGTCGACCGGATGGATTACCTGAGGAGAGATAGTTTTTATACCGGTGTTTCGGAAGGGATCATCAACACAGACAGAATCATCAAGATGTTGACTGTCATAGATGATAAAATTGCTGTTGAAGAGAAGGGAATTTATTCTATTGAAAAATACATTGTGGCAAGAAGGTTGATGTACTGGCAGGTTTACCTGCATAAGACTGTTATTGCAGCTGAAAGCATGCTGATACGCATTCTTTCAAGGGCCAAATACCTTGTCAGGAACGGGGAGCATATTTTTGCCACTCCTGCACTTTTTTTCTTCCTGCAAAACCCGGTAACTCAAAAAAACCTTGAAGATGATCCTGTGCTGCTTGAGCAGTTCTCCTTACTTGATGATTTTGATATCTTCACTGCCATTAAGGTATGGGCTGATCATAAAGATCCTATACTTGGACCTTTGTGCAGCAGACTGGTTAACCGCCAGCTATTCCGTATAGAGATGCAGGATGTACCATTCGATCAGACTTACCTTGAAAGTATCCGTAAAAAAATCATGATGTCGTATCATCTATCTGAAGAGGACGTCGACTTTTTCATGATTGAAGACAGTACAGCCAATTACGCTTATCATCCACTGAGCGATAAGATCAACATTCTTTACAAAAGCGGGGAGATGGTCGATCTGGCATATGTTTCAGATCAACTTAACATAGCAGTCCTGCATAAGAATGTAGTGAAATACTTTCTCTGCTATCCTAAAAATATTTAATTGTTGAAAACTGATTATAAAGCAATTGCCCTGATTCCTAAATTTTGGGTATCATTGTATGATAAAACCCTTTTACAGCAATGAAGTTTACGGCAAAAGAAATAGCTGCAATGCTTAACGGGGAGCTGGAAGGAGACGCGGATGCGACCATTGAAAAGATATCCAGGATTGAAGAAGGAGTACCCGGATCTTTATCATTTTTAGCCAACCCAAAATACACGCAATTCATTTATACCACCAAGGCTTCAGCCGTTATTGTGAACAAAGATTTTGTTCCGGAACAGGCCATTAATACCACTTTGATCCGTGTTGAAGATGCTTATTCTGCATTTGCACAGGTTCTTGAAGCCTATGATAAGGTTAAACACCAGAGAACCGGTATTTCCGAACAGGCATATATTGCTGATACAGCCACTATTGGCCATGATGCATATATTGGCCCTTTCGTTTTTATCGGTGAAAATGTGGTAATAGGGGACAATGTTAAGATCTATCCCAACACCTATATTGCCGACCATGTCAGGATTGGAGATAACACCCTGATATATGCCGGGGTAAAGATCTATGACAGCAATATTATCGGAAAGAATTGCACCTTTCATTCAGGGGTAGTCATTGGGTCTGATGGTTTTGGATTTGCTCCCCAGGAAGATAAACATTATAAGAAAGTAGCACAGATTGGGAACGTCATTATCGAGGATGACGTGGAAATAGGCTCTAATACCACCATTGACAGGGCCACTGTTGGATCTACCATCATACGTAAAGGGGTTAAGCTGGATAACCTCATCATGATTGCGCACAATGTTGAGATCGGAGAACATACAGTGATTGCTGCGCAAGCAGGAATTTCAGGCTCAACCAAGGTTGGGAAGAACTGTATTATCGCCGGTCAGGCAGGCCTTATCGGACATTTGAAGATAGGAGATAATGTAATCATCGGTGCCCAGTCAGGAATTTCTTCCAATATTAAAGACGGTTCTGTGCTTTTAGGATCTCCTGCTTTTGATATTGGCAGGTACAGAAAAGCTTATATCCATTTTCGTAATCTAACCAAAATCGTTGAAAGGATAGACAATCTTGAAAAAAACAGCGATCAGTAATAAATAGTGCTGAAATCCACTCTAACTGTTTGAGTTATTTCAAAAATTGTTACCTTTGCGCATCAATTTTTTAACGTATTTCGTTTCCTGCTAAGCATGTATGAAAAACAAAAAACAATAAGCACTGCGGTATCTGTTGAAGGGATGGGCCTGCATACCGGGCATGGAGTTAAGCTCACTTTTAAACCTGCTCCGGAGCATCATGGCTTGAAGTTTGTCCGCGTTGACCTGCCTGGCAAACCTGTAATAGAAGTAGATATCGACAATGTAACGGAAACAACACGTGGAACCACGCTTTCCGGAAATGGAGCAGACGTCGTAACCACGGAACATGTACTTGCAGCAGTCATAGGAATGGGAATCGACAACCTGGTCATGGAGGTTGATCAGATTGAAACGCCTATCATGGATGGTAGTTCCAGATATTTCGTTCAGGCCCTGGAAAGTGCCGGAATTGTGGAACAAGAGGCGAAAAAGGAATATATAGAAATCTCTTCCAATATCATATACGAAGACCCGGAAAGAAAAACTGAAATAATTGCCATGCCCCATGACGATTATAAGATCTCAGTAATGATCAATTTTGAAACCAAAGTACTGGGGACACAGGATGCAGCAATTGAGAGCATTAAACAATTTTCTGATGACATTGCCATTTCCCGGACTTTTGTTTTTCTTCATGAATTAGAGTACCTGCTCAATAACAACTTGATTAAGGGTGGAGATTTGAGTAATGCGATTGTTTTTGTAAACCGGGCGATAAGCCAGGAAGAACTTGACCGCCTGGCCACCTTATTTAATAAACCAACAGTTAAAGTTTTGCAGGAAGGAATACTGAACAACCTGGAACTGCATTTTCAGAATGAACCTGCCAGGCATAAACTACTGGATGTTATCGGAGACCTTGCCCTGTTGGGCAAGCCACTTAAAGCAAACATTATTGCCAAGAGACCAGGACATCATTCAAATGTGCAATTTGCGAAACTAATCAAAGAACACATGAAGACACAACAGAAAAACAACAAAGTGCCTATGTTTGATCTGAACAAGGAACCGGTATACGACATCAATCAGATCAAGAAGATTTTACCCCATCGACCGCCATTCTTGTTTATTGATAAAATCATTGAAATGAGCGAAAAGCATGTAGTTGGGGTGAAAAATGTGACTATTACTGAAGATTATTTCGTTGGACATTTCCCAAATGAGCCTGTGATGCCTGGTGTGTTACAGATAGAAGCCATGGCTCAGACCGGCGGTATTCTTGTACTGAGTTCAGTTCCGGACCCGGAAAATTATATAACCCTTTTTCTAAAGATCAATAATGTTAAGTTCAGGCAAAAGGTTGTACCTGGCGATACTATTGTTTTCCACAACGAACTTATTGGACCTATTCGTCGTGGCATATGCAATATGAAAGGAACTGCCTATGTGGGAGATAAAATCGTTATGGAAGGTACGATGATGGCATCCATAGTTAAGAAAACGTAGTATTAATATAATTAAAATTCTATGAACCAGCCCCTTGCATACGTAAATCCACAGGCCAAGGTAGCCAATAACGTTGTCATCGAACCATTCGTCAATATTGAAAAAAATGTTGTGATTGAGGAAGGCACCTGGATTGGCTCCAATGTCACGATCATGGAAGGTGCCAGGATCGGAAAGAATTGCAGAGTCTTTCCTGGAGCAGTTATCGCTGCCATTCCTCAGGACCTC